>DLYX01000019.1 GCA_003447545.1 Deltaproteobacteria bacterium
CCGCAGGAGCCGTTCGCGAGAACGAGCGCCGACTGCGCGAGCTGGAACGCTTCGGGGATGGCGATCTTCGGGAATGGCGCGAGGCTATTGGTTCTCTGCGGGAAGCCGCCGCGATCGCCAAAACTGCCGAAAACGAGTCTTCTCGATTGCGTGGAGAGATCGAGCTTTCTGACGAAGAATCGAAAAAGCGACGCTTGGCACGTGACCGAGGGCTCACCAGAGCAGAAGACATTCAGAATGCCCGGCTCGAAGAAAATCTGGAGGAAGCGCGCACGACGGCTGCCAGTGCCGGGACCTGGGCATTGTGGAAAATTCCGCTCGGCGCCGGTGGCGCCCTCCTTCTGCTTCTTTCCATTGCGTTGATCACGCAGGCGACAAATGCGGCCGGAACGCATGCCGCCTCCATGGGGCTTGCCGCGGGCACAGCCGCTACCTTTGGCCTGATCGCAGCAGGACTCGCGATCACCGCCAGCAGTCGGATTCGTCACGCGGCCGCAGTCAGCGAAGACCTGCTCGCGCGAGCCAGAGCGCACCTCGGCGAAGTCCAATCACTTGCGGATTGCTCGGTACAACTTCAGAAAGCCCTGATTCTGCAAGAGCGCCTCGAGGGCGAACTTGTCGCCGCGAAGTCGGTTACCGATTCCCTCGAGGAAAAGGAACTGGCAGCTCGCAAAATCGAAGACGGCCGCAACCGAACACTCGATGCTGCCCAGCGGCAGATCGCCGAAATTCGCAACCGCGTGAACCTCTCCTCCATCGAGCAACTCGAGGAAAAGACGCGCGAGCGCGGGGAAACCAAGGCCTTGCACATCGAGGCCCAGAGAACGCTCGAGAGCCTTCTTGGCTCGCTTGACGAAACCCAGCCAATCGAAGACCAGCTCGACGGATTACGAGTTGAAGACCCCGGAATCGAGCCCAACCCCCAGAGGCTCGCTGATCTCGAAAGCGAGCTGGAGGGTTTTGATGCCCGCTTGCTCATATTGCGATCCCAACTGACGGAGCGTCGGGATCGATCCCTGGCGGCCATAGGGCTCGACGATATCGGGAAACTGCGTGCGGAACGAAGCCGACTACGCGAAGCCGTCGAGCAGATCGACAACCAAACGCAGGGAGCAAGCCTCGCCCTTCAGGGACTTCGGGAGCTTTCATCGGATATCGACCGCCCGCTGCGCGAGGCACTCGGCGACGGTCCCGAGGCAGCAGGGCGCTATCTCGCCAAACTCACTGGAGGCCGTTATCGCGCGATCGCCCTCGAAGGCGCGCAAGACCTCTCCGTGGAGAGAGACGACGGCTCCCGGTTTCCCGTCGAGGCTCTATCTCGCGGTGCCCGCGACCAACTAGCCCTCGCAATTCGGCTTTCCCTGGTGCGCCGCCTTCTTGGTGAACCCGGGTTTCTGGTTCTCGACGACGCGTTTCTCACCAGCGATGCGGGCAGGCGCGAAGCGCTCACAGCATCGCTTGCCGAACTCGCCTCGGAGGGCTGGCAAATTCTCTACTTCACCTTCGACCCGACCTTGCGCGACCGCCTCGGGCAGCTCGACGCCAAGGTCATCGAACTACCGCCGCCGAACCGGGTCGATTAGACCGCAAGCGAGCCCTTAGAAGTTCCAGGCCGGAAGCACACGAAAACCGCCAGTCGCGATCAGCAATCCAGTCATGGCTGCGTAGATCAGCGATCGACGCATCGAGCCGATCTTCCATCCGGCGATCAGATGGGTGATCGAAGCACCAAGCAAATAGATCGCGTAGCCGATCGCCACCGCCGACATCGCCGGGACCCCCCAGCCTCCTAGCGACGTGACCAGAGCCATGACACCAAAGGACAAGTTGGCGAACCCTGCTTCCCATTCGAAAAACTTCCGGTTGGCAAATCCCAATTCGCCGGGCTCGCCGGTCAGCGATCCCGCGAAAACGATATGACGAAGAGCACTCACGAGTCCCAGGGTCCCGACGGCGAAAACCATATAAGCGGAGAGTTGCCTTGCCGGATCCGCGCCGCCGAGAGACATACCCACGAAAATCGCTACGAAGACAATGCCATTCAGAACCCCCTGCGCCGTCACGAACAGCTCGCATTGATCTGCTGATCATCAAACTGGTCGCAAACCATCTCGAGATCGAAAACCCCCTCCATCATCTGACAACTATGACAGGCCATCTTCTTGGCCAGACAACTGGCCACCGCGCCTTCGTCTCCGGCAGTTGCACAACTGCCCCCCAGAGAATCCTCGACAAGGGCGCCTGCCGTGTTGCACTTCTTAATCAGCTGCAATTCCAGCTTGTCGACCGATGCGGCCACGCGACCTCGCGCGTCTTCCTGCACGTTGCCCAGACATCCGGAAATCCGCGTCTGTGCGGCCATTGGATTTTCGCGATCAGCAGTTTCTTTTTTTACGCAGCTGGTAAACTCCTTCACATTCATCTGCAAAATCTTGTCGGCAAACTTCTGAGTCGTCAGCTGACATACCGAACGTGCCTTGGTCGCGGAGTCACGAGCACTTGCAATTAGCGAACCGGCATCCGGTCCAAACACCGATGCCATCGCCTGCGCCACTTCTGCCGCACCGGCCGCCACCAACTCGTCAGCCTCGCGGTATCCAAATGTCGGGATATCCGTGCATTTCGCAGCCTGCACGGCATCGAGTCCAGCTTGCAGTTTGGCTATCTTCAGCCGTCGATCCTGCAATAGGCAGGTGTCGATCACCCCAGCGTCGATCTTCTCCCGCGAAAGGTCCTTGGTGCAACTCTGATTCTCCTTGGACTGAGCTATCGCGAGTTTGCTCGCCCAGATGGCGCTCTGCGACAAGCACTTTCTGGCGGCCTTGGTCAGCGGTTCTTCGATTGTACAGTTGGTCGAACAACCATCGAAACTCGCCGTGTTACCGTCATCACAGGATTCGCCCGAAAGCGTATTGAGCACGCCATCGCCACAGACGGCCAATGTGCAATCGACATCACAGCTCGCGCTCGGACCAACATCGTCGCATGCCTCGCCTGCCGTTGCATTGACCAAGCCGTCGCCGCAGGCAGCCAGCGTGCAATCCGCATCACAGGTGGCGCTTTCACCACCATCATCGCAGCCCTCGCCAAAGCCCAATTCTCCATCACCGCAGACAGCTTCCTCACCTTCGCCCACAATGGAAAGCGTGAGTGCGGCGGTTCTTGTGGCCTCATCTCGCGCGGATACGGCAGCCGTCGTCTGCAAGATCACACCGCTGGAAACGGAGACATCGTCGATATACCAACCCTCACCCGACATGCTGGTGTCCGTAACCGCGCGGAATCGAATACGCGCCGACTGGCCGTTCCAATCACTCAAATCCAATTCCGAAAGAACGTAGCCGTTACTGGCTCCGGAAAATGCCCGCCGGCCGCCGATCGCGCTCTGATAGGCCCCCGAAATCTCGTGGGTATATCCGCTCGCTGTGAACTTCTCGGCAACATCGAGCCATGGTCCGCCATCAATCGAGACTTCCACGACACCGCCATCGTAAGTCTGTTCAAAATTATAGTCGTGCCAGAAACGCAAAGTAGCTCCGACCGGCAACGACAGGACAGAATTGATTTGCAGGTACTGGTCGCTGAGCCCATCTGGCGCCGTTGCAAACCAGGACTGTCCGGAACCTTCCCCTGTACCCACGCAGCCGGGATTGGCCAGGTCGGGGCGCAGCAAAGCAAGTCCTTCGATCGCCATCACTGCCACGATGCCGCTTTTGAAATAAGGATAATTACTCCAGGCCCCTGAAAAAATCGCGCTATCCGAATCCGGATAGACGTCAAACGAGGCTACTTCGCAAAGATCCATTGTCGCCAGATCGCCCAACCGCAAAATCCTCAAACCAGCCGTGTAGTTCGCCTGATAGGCAAAATCACCCTCGACGTAGAGGTTAT
>DLYX01000129.1 GCA_003447545.1 Deltaproteobacteria bacterium
GCCGCAAGTATCCGTGGAACAGAGTTTGTTCCATAAGCGTCGATTTCCCGGATCCGGACACACCCGTGATGCAGGTCAGTCTTTCCCTGGGTATCTTCACTGTCAGGTCACGTAAATTATTCTCCCGAGCACCCTTGATGGTCATGAAGGATCGGGATCCCGGCTTGGGTCTTGCCTCGCGATCGGCACGACGGTCCCGAAGCATGCGACCTGTCTCCGAGGAAGCCTCGGACAACTTCGCGGGAGGACCCGCAAACACAATCTGGCCACCCTCGCTCCCACCACCCGGGCCCAAATCGATCAGGAACTCCGCACCCTCGATCAGAACCGGGTCATGCTCGACGAGTACGACCGTATTGCCGGCGTCGGTCAGACGTCCAAGAACTCGCAACAAGCGCTCGGAATCCCGAGAATGAAGACCGATGGTCGGCTCGTCGAGACAATAAAGTGTCTCGGTCAGCGAAGCCCCCAGGGCACTCGCGAGATGGATCCTCTGGGCCTCGCCGCCCGACAAGGTGCGCGCCTGCCGCGAAAGGCTTAAATATTCCAGTCCGACTTCCACCAGGTATCGGAGCCGATTACGGATATCGTCCAATAGCCGGGACCCACGCGCCGACGCGGCCGAATCAAGCTCGAGAGATTCCACCCACGCGAGAAGGTCCCCGATCGACTGGACGGCAAGGTCCGCCATCGACTGACCATCGATTCGCACCGCGAGCGCCTCCGGGCGCAATCGAGAGCCAGCGCAGGCTGTGCAAGGCGTATAGCCGCGATAGCGCGCCAGCAGCACGCGTACATGGGTTTTATAACGCTTGCGCTCCAGCCATCGAAAAAATCCCTGCAGTCCGAAAAACCGCTCACGGCCGACCTTGCTTCCGGCCTCCTCGCCGTCCATCACGAAGGCCTGCTCGGACGCCTTGAGTTTCGCCCACGGCACGTCCGTGCGCACTCCATGCTCACGTGCGGTACGCAGCATCCATCGATGCAATCGGCGGTTGGCAGGCGTCGCCCAAATCGCAAGCGCGTCGTCCTCGAGTGTACGGCGGGGATCGGGAATCACCTTTGACATATCGATCCCACCGATGCGCCCGAAACCTTCACAATCCGGACAGGCCCCGAGGGGACTGTTGAAGGAGAAAAGATTCGGCGTCGGCTCCGGCATCGCGCGTCCGCAGGGCCGACAAGTGAAGCGACGATCAAGTTCGATCGTCGTTTCCTCCTCTTCCAAAAAGAGCGACACCCGCCCCTCCGCCAACGCGAACCCTGCTTCGAGTGCCTCGCGCATACGGGCGCCTCTGGTCTTGCCTACCGTCAGGCGATCCACCACGACGGGAAGAAATCTTCCACCCTTGTCGACCGCTCTCGGCTTTCGGACGGCAACTTTCTTCTTCTTGCGGCGCCCACGTACCGGCCGATCGCTCCCAGCCAGATAAGCGGCCGGGCGCTCTGCTGCGATCGGCAAATCTCCCAGCTGAGAATCCTCCTCGAGTCGCACCAGATTTCCATCGATCAGGAGGCGGCGATAACCATTCTTGAGCAAACCGGCGAGCAGATCTTCCGTGGGAATTTCGCCCACCGGGACAGGTGCCACCACCAACACCACCTGTCCCTTCGGCAGTCCGCGTAACTCCGCGAGGCCTGTTTCAGGATCATCCCGCAGAACACGCCCGCCGCAGTCGGGGCATGATGTCTCACCGGCATTGGCAAAGAGAAGACGCAGATGGTCGTTGATCTCGGTAATCGTCCCGACCGTCGAGCGAGCGTTCCGGATCGTATTCTTCTGAGCCAACGCAAGGGCGGGTGGAATATTTGAAATAAAATCGACGTCGGGACGTTCCATACGTTCGAGAAACATTCGCGAGTAGGTCGACATCGATTGCACAAAACGCCTTTGACCTTCCGCATAGAGCGTATCAAAAACGAGGCTCGATTTTCCGGAACCCGAGACCCCCGTTACCACAGTCAATTTTCGGGACGGAATCGCGCAATCGATTCCCGAGAGGTTATGCGTTCGGGCCCCACGGATTTCGATTTCACTCTGCACCTCGGCTTGAATATCTATCCTCGCCAGAAAAAGCACCTCGGGCCGGCGAGAGCGCGCGATCGAATCAACCAACCCACGTGGTAGAGAAGAAGTCGGTGATTAAGGATCGGCAACTTGACCGCTGGAATTCACGCGGGATTCTCCATGGGTTTTCGGGCCCCGAAGCTCCTCCGACGACCAAACCATTGCCAGTGCGCGTCCAGCAGGTCCATGGCAACCATTGCCTCGAGGTATCCGCAGAAACACCCTCGCCGGCCGGCGAAAGCGATGCCCTGATCAGCCTGACTCCGGGGGTAGCCGTCGCCATCGCCACCGCCGATTGCGTTCCCATTTTATTAAGCAACAGGAGCGCAGATGCGGTCGCCGCCATTCACGCAGGTTGGCGGGGTACTCTCCAGAATATCGCTGCCGTGGTGGTAGGGTCTCTCGGAGAGCGAGGCATCGATCCGCAGGACCTTGAAGCGGCCATCGGACCCGCGATCGGTCCTTGCTGTTTTGAAGTCGAGAGCGAATTCGAAGCGCGATTCGTAGATACCCTCGGAGACGAGACTCGCCAACACTGGCAACCGGGCCGAGAAGGACATGGGGCTTTGGACTTGCCGGGTCTCAACCGGATGCTGCTGACTCGCGCGGGCGTTCCGGAGGATGCAATCCATCAGGTCGGCCCTTGTACTTTTTGCGGCGGCGACGCCTTCGCCTCTTATCGTCGCGATGGTGAGGCAGCCGGGCGACAAATCAGCTGGATTCGGGCAGCCAGATGAGTGCCGCCGGGACGGCGACAGATCGAACGGACGAAGCACGCAATCGGCGTCTGCGGCGCACGCTTCTTGCGTGGTGGGATGCCGGCCATAACGACCTGCCCTGGAGAGGGCGCACGGATTCCTACGGAATCTGGATCTCCGAGGCCATGGCCCAGCAGACACGCTTGGCCGTCGTCGCACCCGCATGGGAGAGGTTCCTGAAACGCTTCCCGGATATCGAGAGCCTGGCGGTTGCCAACGAGGACGATGTGCTCGCTCTCTGGTCGGGTCTCGGCTACTACTCGCGCGCACGCTCGCTCCACCGCGCCGCTCGGACACTGCATGCCAGCGGTGCCACCCAGTTCCCCACAAGTTGGGAGGAGGCGCTAAGCCTGCCCGGCGTAGGCGATTATACCGCTGCCGCCGTGCTCTCCATCGCGCATCAGAAACCCTATGCCGCTGTCGATGGGAACGTGACCCGCGTTTTATCCAGATTGGATCGGCTAGGCGTTGCGGACCATAAGCGCGAGCCCTACGCGGGTCGGGCGCAAACTCTCCTTCACCCGAAACGCCCCGGGGACTGGAACGAAGCCTTGATGGAACTCGGCGAGACCCATTGCCGTCCCCGAAACCCCGATTGCCCCGCCTGCCCCTGGCGTTCGGACTGCACAGCCCATCAAGACGGGGTCGTGGAGCAACACCCGCCGCCAAAAGCACGGCGAAAGATCACCCGTGAAGGGATTCGAGTCGAACTGATCCGTGATTCCGAGAGCCGACTTCTCCTGCAAAAAGGAAACTTTCAGGCTCTCCCTCATCTATGGCTACCGCCGATCCAGTCGATACCAGCGCCGCTTTCCCGAGGTGACTTCCGGCACGCCATCGTGCATCGCGTCTTTGAGGTCCATGTGATCACGCGCGAGGTCACCTCTCGAAGACTCCAGAAAGAGTTGCGAAAGGATTCGGACACGGCGGAGTGCCGGATTTTCACTCCGGCAGAGCTCGAATCGATCGGTCGATCCTCTCTCCTCACAAAGTCTCTGCGACAGGCTGGGTGGGCTTGAGTAACCGATGGCATTGCACTGTCGCGCAGGGCAAGGCATGGAAAATTCATGAGCGATGAATGTCTGGGAATCGATCTGGGAGGCACCAAGATCGAAGGGGTCCGGATGGGGCCTGCTGGCCGCGTGCTTCATCGATACAGAATCCCGACGAATCAGGAGGACGGCTACGAAGCGATCCTTGACCGTATTCGGCAAGTCGTCAGCGAATTGGAAGGAAGCGGCGGGAGATTACCTCTCGGCATCGGGACTCCCGGTTCCATTTCAAGCCGGGATGGAACACTCAAGAACTCCAATACCCAATGTCTCAATGGCAAACGACTTCATGAGGATCTGCAAACCCTGCTGGAGCGCAAAATTCACCTCGAAAATGACGCGAACTGCTTTGCCCTCGCCGAATCCAAGTTGGGTGCCGCTCGAAATTCCGCGGTCGTCTTTGGCGTCATCCTGGGCACGGGTGTCGGTGGCGGAATCATTCTGGGAGGGAAAATCTGGAGCGGGCCGCAGCATATCGCCGGCGAGTGGGGGCATCATAAAATCGATGACCGTGGGCACCTATGCTACTGTGGCGGCCGCGGTTGCGTCGAATCGCGCTTGTCCGGCCCCGCGCTCTCTCAGTCGTACAGGGAGGCTACCGGCAAAGCATCCGATGCCGCAGGGGTCCTCCAGGATCTTCGCGATGGCCATTCTGAGGCAAGGGAGGTTTTTTCTGGCTGGATTCAGAATTTTGGCCGCGCGATGGCCAATGTCATCAACATTCTGGATCCGGAAGTCGTGGTGCTGGGTGGCGGGCTCTCCAATATCGACGAAATTTATGAAATGGGGCCGCCCGCAATCGCGGCCCATCTGTTCAATGACGAACTGTGCACCCCCATTATGCGAAACGAATTGGGAGATTCTGCCGGAGTGCTGGGAGCGGCCCTCCTCGCCAAGTCGACAACCAACGGCTAGTCTGAAGGAAATCATCTGCGGAGGAAAACTATGATCTGGAAACCATTTCTCGTCGCCATGGCTCTCGCCAGCACTTCGGTGGGTGCAACGCTTGCTCATGCTGAATGCACCTACAATCTGAATGCGGACGGCGTTCAGGCTGAATGGACGGCCTTCAAATTCACCAGCAAGGCTCCCGTCAGTGGGAATTTTGCCGACACCACGCTCGAAGGTCCGCGAGAAGCGAAGACTCTAACCGCCCTGGCCGAGGGGCTGTCGATGAAGATCGTCGGAAAATCCGTGAAAACGGGAAACCCCGGTCGTGATGCAACCGTCGCCGGCTTCTTCTTTGCGTTCATGAAAGACAGCGGCAATATCACCGGCAAGGCCACCAAGGTCGAAGGCGATGATACCAGCGGCACCGTTCATATCGACATCACCATGAACGGGGAAACCCGCGACGTTCCTTTTGCCTATACGATTGGCAAGGATGGCACCGTGGCCGCGAAGGCCTCGATCGATATTCTCGACTTTCGCATGAAGCCGGCGTACGACCAGATCCACAAGGCCTGTGAAGGGCAACATACCGGCGACGACGGCATCTCCAAGACGTGGACTCAGGTGGACCTCGCCTTGAGGGGAAACTTCACGTCCAACTGCGGCTGATCACAAAGCGACCCCGAAACCCTTCGGAGTCACTCCCGCCAATCTTTGGCAGTCGAGTGAATCCGAAGGGTCCCGGAAACAGCCCCGGACAGCGTCTCTAGAAATTATCCTCTTCGTCCATGAAAGCTGGACTCGGCTCTCCCTCCGACACCAGATCCGCGAATATCGTGAGGTAGTTCTGGTAGCGAATCATGCCCGAGACGGGCTGGAGAGAGAGCCCGAAGAAGCTCGGCAGCGGGAAGCTGCCCAGCTCCCCCTGTAATGCCGGCAAAGCGAGTTCCAGCATGGGCGGGAGAAGTGCTTCCACTTCAGACGGCGCCACAAAGAGCGGGTTGCTCAAGAGAGTGACATCGATGCTCTCGACCACAGGCGCTCCGATCTGGATGTCGAGACCCGTATCTCCTGCTTCCAGACTCAACCCGAGCTCCATATCGACTGCAGCTGAAAGGCGGACGGCGTCACCGGCGTTCGGCTGGACGATCTCGATCAGCAACTGCGCGAGGTAGAGTGTCGCAACCTCTCCGTTCGGTCCTTCCGAATCCGTGACGATCGGCGCGAGACTCGGCGCGATTCGCACCTCCAGAGGAGTC
>DLYX01000442.1 GCA_003447545.1 Deltaproteobacteria bacterium
GCCCTGTCCTTTTTGGATACGCGCCTCACGTGCACTCAGATCCCATACCTTGGCACCATCACGCACGTTCACCCGATGAAATCCTTGAATGCGCTGCTCGATATTATCGGCCATTTCCGGCACGGACGAACTCACAACGTCGGCCTGCTGCTCCAAAAGCGAGCGGCCCAGAAAAAAAGTCAACGCCCCGAGACTTACGCAAAGAACGACGACCAGAAAGACACGCAAGCGCGCACGGCGATTCATTGCTGAACACTCCTCATGAAACCGGATCCAGCTTCCCCCGACGCCATCGCTCATGCCACCAGACCCACTCGTCGGGTCGTTCTCGAATCTCGTCCTCAATCGCGAGATTGAACCTCGCGGTCGCCTCCTCCTGCCAGGCGGCGCGCGCTTCCCCACTTTCACTGCCGCGGTCTGGCAGCGGCAATTCGCGAACCCGCACGCGGTGCCTTCCCTGCGGACCCCGATGGATAAAGATGCCGACGACAGCCGCCCCTGTTCGCCACGCGAGCGCGGCGGGGCCGACGGGCGTAAATGCCGGCCGACCGAAAAACGGAACGACCACCCCCTTCCCCCGAGTATCCTGATCCATCAGAATCCCCAGAATCCGACCGGCGCGAAGGGTCCGCAAAATCGCCTTGGCCGAACCCGCGCCATCTCTGGGAACCGTCTCTACACCGACCCTCCGGCGAAGATCGATATTCTCCTGATTCAGAGCTTCTCCTTTCACCGGAGTCGCAATCGCGGTCACGGGGTAGTTCTTGAGGCCCAGAAAAGCGGCCAGCAATTCCCAATTCCCCACATGACCGGTCACCACGATGACCCCGCGGCCCTTCGCCAGAGCCTGGTCGAGGATATCCAATCCCTCCGACTCCACCCAGTGGTCGATATCCGCCGCGATTTCATCCATCAGAATAATTTCGGCCATCGAACGCCCCAGGCCACGGAACATGTCGGCGATGATGCGGTCATGCTCGGCAGGGGCAAGTTGGGGCAAGGCCATCGCCAATTGGCCGCGCGCAACCGCGCGGGGACCGGGTAAAAGCCATCGCGTGAAACCCCCGAGGCTGGAACCGAGCATCGAGGCCCGGCGCAATCCGATCCAACCAAGCCCTCGCCGAAACCCTCGAATGCACGCCACAAAAAAACGGTCGCGACGGGCGCGGTATCGCTGCCGGCGAGCGCCCCGGAGCAGTCGCGGCATCAAACAACGCCTGCGCGCAGAAGGTCCAACAACTTGATGGCGCCGCAGGGGTGTCCCTGTTCATCGACAATGAACAGCGCCGTGATCGCGAGATCTTCCATCACTGCGACCGCCTGTTCAGCGACCGCTCCTGCGGGGATCGTCTTGGGGTCGGACGTCATCACATCGGATGCAGCAAGTCCTCGCAAATCTCCATGCACCTCGGCCGCCCGACGCAAATCACCGTCGGTAATAATCCCGACGAGACATCCGGACACATCCACCACGCAGGTGACTCCGAGTTTTTTCGTGGTCATTTCACCAAAGACCTCTCGCATGGGTGCATCCACGGAGACAGATGGAAGTTGGGCCTCGCGATGCATCAGGTCGTCCACCTTGCGCAACCGCCTGCCCAGAGCTCCACCCGGGTGCAAGGTTCCAAAATCGTTTGCCGCAAAACCGCCACGCTCCAGCAATGCAATCGCCAGCGCGTCGCCGATCGCCAAAGTAACCGTTGTACTTGCGGTCGGCGCGAGCCCCAGAGGACAAGCCTCCTCCGCAACCGCAATGGATAAACATACATCCGCCGCACGGCTCAAGGGGGCATCCGTCTCGCCGGTAAGGGCAATCACCGGCAAACCCAATCGCCGCGCAGGCGCGACCAGGCCAACCACTTCTTCCGTACTCCCACTATTGGAAACAGCGATCAGCGCATCTCCTCGCGCCAGCATCCCGATATCGCCGTGCAGCCCTTCGGCCGCATGCAGGAAGAGCGCTGGCGTCCCCGTCGAGGCGAGCGTGGCTGCCATCTTGCGACAGATCAGTCCGGACTTTCCGAGACCCGTGACGACAACCTTGCCCTCGATCGAAGCCAATATTTCCACGGCCTGAGCGAATTCTTCACCCAATCGACGAGAGACCTCCTCCAACGCGCTGATCTCGATCGTGAGGACGCGGCGCGCCGAATCGAGATCGGCTTGCGCTTTATCGGTCAACTTGGCGGTCATCAGTCACGAACCGCTTCTTCGATGGCGCGCAACTTTTCGAGCAAGGCGGCTAATTGATCGAGCGGCCAACAGGTCGCTCCATCGGAGAGCGCTTCCGCGGGATTTTCATGCACCTCGAGAAAGAGTCCATCGATGCCCACCGCCACAGCCGCGCGGGCCAGAGCCGGCACGAACTCACGTTGGCCACCGGAAGCACCGCCCGCGCCACCGGGCAACTGGACGCTATGGGTCGCATCGAAGATCACGGGAACACCGATTTCCCCGAGAACCACCAGCGACCGCATATCCGAGACGAGATTCTGGTACCCAAAGCTCGCCCCTCTTTCGGTGACGAGGATCTCGGCCCCCGGCACCGTGCGTGCCTTGTCGACCACATGTTTCATTTCCCATGGCGAGAGGAATTGGCCCTTTTTCAGATTGGCCGGTTTTCCCGAAGCGGCAACCGCGAGAATGAAATCGGTTTGGCGACAGAGAAAGGCTGGCGTCTGCAGAATATCAGCGACCTGCGCCACAGCGGTGACGTCTTCTTCCCTGTGCACATCGGTCAGGATCGGCAAACCGGTCTCCCTGCCCACCTGCTCGAGAATCCGCAAGCCTTCCTCTCGACCTGGTCCACGAAACGAGTTTCCCGAAGTCCGATTCGCCTTGTCCCAGGAGGACTTGAAAATGACGCCCACGCCGACCTTCTCGGCGATTTTCCGGATCGCCGAGGCATGGCGAAGCGAAGAATCGAGACTTTCAATGACACAGGGCCCCGCAATCAGGCCCATAGGGGCCCCTCCCCCGAAAGCGATGTCGGCGATCTTGATCTGCTGCGATTCCACGAAACCAACCCTAGCAGAAGCGGCGCCCGATCAACTAGCCATTCGGCTCAGTTCGATTTACCGGCAGCCACACTATTGAGCAGGAGAGGCTGATGGCCCGGCGCACGCGTCTTGTAGTCGATCGCCGCCCGGATGAAGCTCTTGAACAAGGGGTGGGGGTCGAGGGGACGGGACTTGAATTCAGGGTGGAATTGACTGGCGAAAAACCAGGGATGATCCGGAATTTCGACGGCCTCGACGAGGTGACCATCCGGAGACAATCCGGAGAATACCAAACCGGCTGTTTCCAACTGCTCTCGATAAGCGTTGTTGAACTCATAGCGATGCCGATGACGCTCGCTGACCTTCTTGCGACCGTAGGTTCGGGCGGCCAGCGATCCAGGTTTCAGCGCGCAGGGATATGCTCCCAAACGCATCGTCCCGCCTTTTTCAGCGACATCCTTCTGCTCATCCATGAGATGGACCACCGGGTGCGCCGTCTCCTCCGCGACTTCGATCGAATTCGCCCCTTCCAGTCCGCAGACATTCCGCGCGAATTCGATCACCGCCATCTGCATACCGAAACAAATCCCGAAAAATGGGATGCCGCGTTCGCGCGCGTACTGGACAGTGGCAATCTTGCCTTCCGTACCGCGCGGTCCGAAGCCCATCGGCACCATCACCGCATCCGTACCCTCAAGAGCACTCTCGATAGCATTCGGGTCGAGTTGCTCGGAATCGATATGCGAAATCTCGACCCCGCATTCGTTGGCGATCCCGCCGTGAACCAAAGCCTCGTTCAGGCTTTTGTAGGAATCGGTCAGATCCGTGTACTTGCCGACCATCGCGATCTTCACGGCTTGGTCAGCACCCTTCACCGTTGCGACCAGCTTCTGCCATGGCTTCAGATTCGGCGCAGCGGTCCAGATATTGAGTTTTTCGACGATGCGCTCATCGAGGCCTTCCTCATGGAAACGCAGCGGCACCTCGTAAATCGATTTCACATCCTGCGCCATGATCACGGCTTTTTCCTCAACATTGCAGAAGTGAGCGATTTTGCGCTTGATGCCGGGATCGATCTCGACGCTTGTGCGGCAAAGAAGAAGGTCGGGCTGGATACCCAATCCCGTCAATTCCTTGACGCTATGCTGCGTAGGCTTGGTCTTGACCTCCCCCGCCGAGGGAAGGAAGGGGACGAGGGTCAAATGGACATACAGGGTCTCTTCCTTGCCCTTGTCCCAACGGAATTGTCGAATCGCCTCGAGAAAGGGAAGGCTCTCGATATCACCGACGGTGCCGCCGATCTCGCAGATCGCGATATCGTAGCCCTTGGCGCCCACTTCCAGCCGACGCTTGATCTCGTCGGTCACATGGGGGATCACCTGCACTGTGCCGCCGAGGTAATCACCGCGGCGCTCGCGGCGCAAAATCGTCTCGTAAACCTGACCGCTGGTGAAGTTGTTGTTCTGTGTCATCTTTGAGCGCAGAAAACGCTCGTAGTGGCCGAGATCGAGATCGGTTTCGGCCCCGTC
>DLYX01000039.1 GCA_003447545.1 Deltaproteobacteria bacterium
CTCCTCGGTCTTGGAATGGTTGTTTGCGCGGCCCTTCCCGGTGGCGCTGGTTCCAATCTTCTGGTGCATTTCGGCCGCGCGCATACCCTGTTGTCGATCACGCTTACAGCGACAGCGACGTTTGCCGCACTATTTACACTCCCCTTGTGGATTCGGGGAACGCAAGGCTTGCTGGGTGCCGAGGCGGAAACCGTGATTGTTCCGGTTCTCGATACCGCTCTGCAGTTGGGCATTTTGACGGTATTGCCCGTGGCCTTGGGGATGCTTGTGCGCGAGGGGTATCCTCAGGCGGCTCGCTACGAACGGAGGGTTACAGGCCTCAGTGGACTGGCCTTGTTGGCCGTGATGATCTGGGACACCGCGGATCAGCCAGAAGCGCCATTGGCTCTGCTCGAGCAGGCATTCCTGCCGGTCTTGTGCCTGGTCCTGCTGGGCGTCCTGGTTGGCGTTGTTGTGCCTCTGATCTTCGGCCAGACGCTTGAGGATGCAGTGACGATCGCCATCGAGCTCTGCGTCAAGAACGTGCTTCTCGGGATGGTTGTTCTGGCGTCTGCCTTCCCCCAAATCGATCCCAACGTCCCGTTGTTTGTCTATTCTGGAGTCATGATGCCGGCCGCCCTGTTGCTGTTGGTGGGTTTCCGGGCACGCCTCCGGTGGCTCGGGGCCTCTGCCGGAACCTCTTGACGGCTGGGGGCGAGATGACTCGCCCCGGATATCGCAGACCTGTTCAGCCGCGCAGCCGGCAGGTTCCTCCAAGCCCGGTTCCGGGTATCCACCCTATGTTTTCTAACAGGGGCCTGAAGCTGCGACACTGACGCCCGCGATGGCCGCGTCGCAACTGTTGCTGTATGTGGCCTCATCACAGCCGCAAACCGGGGTGTAGTCGCTCGTGCAACCTTCGGCCTTTGTCGTGCAGATTCCGTCGACACTCCCACAGGTTCCCTCAGGTCGCTTGCAGTAGAGATTGTCTTGCCACCAGCAGTCTTCCTCGACGCTGCAGGGGACATCGTAGGCCTCCTCGCAGGTTGTGGCACAGCCATTGCCATTGGCATCGACAGGGCGGCTACCGGGCAGGCAATCGACAACCGGGCAGGGCTGGTCGCAGGCGCCCGGGAAATCCAATGCGGCACCTGCCTGCAGACGCAGGCAGTCGTTGCCATAGGTCTGGCCGTTACAGGCACAAACCGGCTGGTAGATCTCGGGACATAATTCGGGTTTGGCGACGCAGACTCCCTGCAGGTCAGCGATTCTGCAGCTGTCTGCCGGCCGCTCACAGACCTGGTCGGCATCGCAAGCGGTGCTCATTTCGGGTAGCGGCAACCCTCCGCAAACTTGCTCGCAGCTGCCTGTCTCAGGGTCGCACGAGTCCTTGGGCATGCTGGAACCTCCGCAGGCGGAAACGAGCAGGAATGCCATAAAACAACCAATGATCCGAAAGCGATCGAAGCGCATTTTCAACTCTCCCTGTCTCATTGCCGATGTTGTCGTGCTCGAATTGAACGCTCGGACCTAACGGGTGCTATCACAAGCGCCGGTCGTATCGATGTTGATCCCGGCCGCGGCCGCGCTGCAGCCATTGCCGTAAGTCATGCCATCGCAACCACAGACGGGATCGTATTCCATGGTGCAGGCCCCGGCGGCCGCGGTGCAGACCCCCGGACCTGATTCGCCGCAGGTGCCAGGGGCGGTGGCGCAATATAAGGTGCTTCGCCACCAGCAATCCGAGTTCGTTGTGCACGGGATATCGTAGGCCACCTCGCAGGCGTCCTCGCACCCGTCACCGTTGGTGTCGAGGGGTCGACTATCCGGCGGACAATCCACCGTGGCGCATGGCTCGTCGCAGGCGCGGGCAAATTGCAGAGGGACCCCTGCTTGCAGGCGAACACAGTCATTGGCGTAGGTCTGGTTATCGCAACCACAGACCGGTTGGTAGATTTCGGCGCATGCGTCGGGCTGTTGTACGCAGACCCCCGGGAGGTCGGCGATGTCGCAAGTGTTCGGCGGCAGATCGCAGATCTGGTTGTTTTCGCAACCCGACGGGACACCGGGGAGCGGAAGGCTTCCGCAAGTCCTCTCGCAAGCTCCTTCCGAAGCGACGTTGACGCCAGCTGCGGCGGCAACGCAGGCATTGCTGTATGTGGTGCCATCGCAACCGCAGACGGGTTCGTATTCCAGAGTGCAATTTTGCGGCGGTATCCGGCACACACCTGGCGCATCTTCCGCTGCGGAACCGCAACTGGCTGACGGCTTCGCGCAGTACATGCGGTTGTCCGATGAGCAGTCCCGATCGGCATCGCAAGCCACATCCACGGTGACTTCGCACTCGTCATGGCAGCCATCCCCGTCGGTATCGACAGGACCATACCCGGGTTGGCATTGGAGCGCCGGGCAGGGAAGGCAAGAATTTTCGCAACCATCCCCATTGGTATCGACGGGGATTGTTTGCGGGGTGCAGAGAATTGCGACCTCGCACCGGTGAGAGGTCTCGAAGCGAACACGGCTCCTCGGGGTTTGTGTGACCAGCGTGCCGCGAGCCTTTTGGCAGTCGGCGTCCGTGCGCATGCGTAACTTGGTCTTTCCGATGTCCTGATTGCATTGTCGCCAGGATGCTTTGAGCACCATGCCGCGCCGAGTGCGCTTGATGCGGGTCCGATCCGGTTCTCCGCAGGGTTCCATCGAGACGGTCCCGCCTGCGACCACAATCACCGTGTCGGCGAGCGGTGAAGCTGCGCCGGAAGCTTCTCCAACCATGTAGCGCCCGCCGGTACACTCGTTTCCCGCATCCGCCAAGCCCCGCGCCACTGGAAGGAGCAGTGCGACAACGAGTAGCAGGAAAACGAGTCGTGCAGCACGGATCCATGTTTCTGCGATCAGGCTTGCGGTGGGAGTGTCCTGAAACCTCATTCAGAGACGATGCCTCGGTGCCGGGAGGGAGTCAACTTTGTAAGTGTGCGGCAACTTGACGCGGCAAGCTCCCTCAGAACAGCCGAATCGGCAGCGCTTTATAACGATGCCAGCCGGGCAGTTTGTCGAATTGCAGCGATTCCGGAGATACCGCCAGCCGTAGATCGGGAAAACGCTCAAAGAGGCGCGTCAGGGCCACTTTTGTTTCCATTCGTGCGAGTTGCGCACCGAGGCAAAAGTGCACGCCATGGCCGAATCCGAAATGGTGGTTGGGCTCGCGTGCGATATCGAAGGTTTCGGGATTGTCGAAAGCTGTCGGGTCATGGTTTGCGGCACCATAGAGCGGCATGACGGGCTCTCCCCGACGAATCAGCTCCCCGTTCCAGTCAATATCCTCGATGGCGTAGGAAAGTTTGGCCCCATGGAGAGGTCCATTGAATCGCTGCACCTCCTCGACGGCTGATCCGATCAGGCCTGGTTCCTCGCGGAGACGTTCGAGTTGGTCGGGGTGTTGCAGCATGGTCAGGACGGCGTTGGTGATCAGGTGGGAGGTTGTTTCGTAGCCGGCGATAATGAGAAGGAAGCACATACTCAAAAGCTCATCTTCGGAAAGAGTATCGCCTTCTTCTTCAGCATGGATGAGTGCTGTGAGGATATCGTCCTCAGGATGATGGCGCTTCCTGTCGACCATCGCGCGCATGAATTTCAAGCTGCGCGGCAAGTCCCACAAGAAGGTGCGAATGACCTGAAATCCGGTGAGTCCGTCCGAGAGGTGGCCCAGAACCTTTCGGAACTGGGGCATCTCCTGCTCGGGCACGCCCATCAATCGCTGAATCATGGTGACGGGGATCGGAAGAGCGTAGTCGCGAAGCAGTTCGATCGTCTGCTGCCCATGGAGTCGGTCGAGAAGCTGGTCGGCCAGTTCTTCGATTTGATCGCCCAGTCGCTTGACCGCCGCGGGCTTGAAGGCCTGATTGACCAGGCCGCGCAGTCGTCGATGTTCGGGGTCGTCCTCGACGATCATGCTGTAGGCGACCGCTTGAACGGATTTGGGCAAGGGAATGGGAAAGCGCGATCCGCCCACGGCCCGAGTTCGATTCCTTCGAAAGCGTTCGTCCTTGGCCAGTTGGGCACAATCCTCGTAACGGCTGAGGAGTTTGAGTCGAAAGAGGCTGATTTTTCCCGGGCAGACCGGCGCCTCTTCCCGCATCCAGGCGTAATGTTCGTATTTGTTGTTGATGAACGAGTCGCTGCCCAGATTGAGTGGCAGGCTCGGAGTAAATTTACCCTGATAAGGCCCTTTGATTGACGCTCTCGCACCCATGCCCGCAGTAGGCATCAGCGGCACCGGAAGGGCAAGCTGCCAACCGAAGTAACCGAGTGTGTCAGCCGCGCCCGATATAGGGCTGGGTCACCGGTAAAATGACCGAGCTGAGCATATTGACGCCGTCTTCCATGCTGACGATTGCCAGGGCGGCATGGGCCACATCGGCGAGGGGAACCATGCCTTCCAGCTCGGCCATCTCCCGCATGCCTTTCCAGATGTCCGTGTCGACATTTCCCGGATGGAGGACGCTGACGGCGATGCCGTGCTCGCGGCCATCGAGGGCCATCGAACGCGTCAGTCCGTCCAGCCCGAATTTACTCGAGGTGTAGGCGGCGGAGTGGGGCCGGGACATCTGTCCGCTGATGCTGCCAATGTTCAGGATTCGGCCGCTTTTGCGAGGTATCATCCGCTTCAGCGCGTGTTTGGACCCTAAAAAAGCTCCCGTGAGATTGACCGAAATCACTTGCTGCCAGCGCTCGAGTTCCAGTTCGTGGGTCAGTGCCGGCGAGGCAAGTCCTGCGTTGTTGACCATGATATCGACAGGGCCTTGCTCTTCATCGACCCGAGCGAATAGGGCCTCGACTTGTGTCTCATCGGAGACATCACAGCGAACGGCTGAAGCCGCACTGCCGATCTCGTGCGCGGCAGCTTCGAGACGGTCGAGGTCGCGTGCCGCCAGAACAACGCGGGCTCCCGCATCGGCAAACTCTTTCGCGATCGCCTTGCCGATTCCAGTACCGCCACCGGTGATGATGGCTATCTTTCCGTCGAGTTTTCCCATGGTCTGACCTTTCTTCGCTTTTGGCAGTGGCCCCGCCCGGGCCGTCACGGAATGCTTTCCGGGGAAGGTTTAGGGGATTGGACGTCGGAACGCTATCTGTGTGCTCGGCTTTTTGGTCGTGGCCTCGCGGGTGCCCGCAGGGACGACCTCCGAGGGGTTTGAATCTGATCGGAAAGTCGGGAATCGAAGGTGGCAGGACTTTTCATGGAAATTCCGGAAAAAAAGGCGCGCCGACGCCTCATCGCTCTTTTGACTCTGGGGTATGCCGGTTACTACCTCTGCCGGTCGAACTTTTCCGTCACATTGCCGCTCCTGATCGACTACCTGGAGGGGACCGGACTGTCGGCGGACGAAGCGAGCATTGCTCTCGGTGGAGTCGCCTCGGCCGGCGTCCTTGCGTACGCCGGCGGTAAATTTTTGAGCGGACCCTTCAACGATCGTTTCGGAGGGCGAGTCGGGTTTTTGGGCGGGATGGCGGGATCGGTTCTTTTCACCGTGCTTTTCGCTCTGGCCGGCGGGTTGCCCCTTTTTTCGATTGCGTGGATCGGCAATCGACTCGTGCAGTCGGGGGGATGGGTCGGCATGGTCCAGATTTGCTCACGTTGGTTGCCCGCGGCAAGCTATGCGAGCGCGATGGCGATCGTCAGCCAGAGTTTTCTCTTTGGTGATGCCCTGATTCGCGTTGGCCTCGGATATTTGCTGGCGTTCGGCGCCGGTTGGCGACTGGTGTTTGTGATCTCGGCAGCGCTGCTTCTTTTTCTCTGCCTCTGGATCGCTCGGGAGCTGCATGGAGCGCCAGAGGAACGCAATCTTCCGGAACCGCCACCGCACCCGGAAAATATATTCGCAGCGGCACCTGCAGCGATCGGTCCAGGCGAGATCCTCCGCGGTTTGATGGCATCCCCCTCTTTTCGGATCGTATGCATCCTTTCTTTTGGCCTGACATTGCTCCGTGAGACCTTTAATATCTGGACCCCGCTCTATTTCGTGCAGGCGGCGGGGATGGAAGTGGGAGCAGCAGCCCGCTGGAGCGCGATTTTTCCCTTTTTTGGTGGGCTGAGTGTTCTGGCCGCCGGCGTGTTGGGCGACCGTGTTGGGCGATGGGGGCGATCGGTAGTCATTATTCTGGCTTGCATCGGGTCAGCCGGCGCCCTCTACGGGCTTTCCTCCGTGAGCGATCGTCCCGATCCGGGAACGGCAATATTGCTCGTCGCTTTGGTCGCGATGACCACATTGGCCGCATACGCTTATCTTGCGGGGGCAACCGCGATCGATCTGGGCGGAAAAGTGGGCAGTGGCACCGCTAGCGGCCTGATTGATGGGTTCGGCTATCTGGGGGGAATTCTGGCGGGTCGAGGAATTGCGGATTTGGCGACCGGGGGCGGATGGGGCCACGCGTTCGCCGCGCTCTCGCTGGTCGCTCTTGGCTGTGCCGTGTCCGGGCTGTTTCTGTCCTATTACGAGCGAGGCGCCCGAGAAACGGCCTGACCGCCACGGGAGTCTGTGGCGTTGATCTGGTGGACAACTTCGGCGATCTCAT
>DLYX01000037.1:0-2142 GCA_003447545.1 Deltaproteobacteria bacterium
GCCTCCGCGCGGGCCGATCAGACCGAAGAATTTGCCTCATGAATACAATTCCATTTTCCGAGACCTATGACGTCGTCGTCGTCGGCGGTGGTGCCGCAGGCGTCGGCGTTTCGATAGCGCTTCGACATGCGGGCATCGAGAACTTCGTCGTCCTCGATCGCCAAACCGTCGGCTCTTCATTTTCCGCATGGCCCGCCGAGACCAGATTCATCACGCCTTCATTTCCGACTAATTCCGTCGGGATGCTGGACCTGAACTCCATAGCGATTGGCGTTTCGCCCGCATTCAGTCTTGAGGTCGAACATCCAACCGGCGCCGAATATGCGGCCCATCTGCGGGGTGTTGCGAAGTTCTTCGAGTTGCCCATTCAGGAAAACACAGACGTCCAGCGCATCGAGAAGATAGGCGACGAGTTTCAAATCGAGACCGGCGACGAAACGTTGCGAACCAGACATGTGATCTGGGCCGCCGGAGAATTTCAATACCCCCGTCTCAACGGATTTGCGGGCAGCGAACTCTGTCGCCACACCGCCACTATCGAGAGCTATGAAGACCTCGAAGGCGACGACTTTATCATCGTGGGCGGCTACGAGAGCGGTATCGACGCGGCCTACCACCTCGCCTACTGCGACAAAAGTGTTCGTCTCTTCGACAGAGGTTCGCCCTGGAAAGAGGAGACCTCCGACCCGAGCGTTGCGCTATCCACGTTTTCACTCGAACGGATGCGAGAATATCCGTTCGAGGAGCAAGTCGAACTGTTCCCCCGAATGCCCGTTCACTCGGTGGCTCGTCGGGATGAAATATACGAGATCACCACTCAGGACGGCCGAAGCTTCCAAACCCCCGTCGCGCCGCTGCTGGCCGGCGGTTTTGAAGGGAGCCACAAATCGATCTCGCATCTATTCGAGCAACGGGAAGATGGATTCCCTCTTCTGAGCGAACATGACGAGTCAACGACGGTGCCGGGAATGTTTCTTTGTGGCCCGTCGGTCCGTCATGACAACCTCGTCTTTTGCTTCATCTACAAATATCGACAACGCTTCGCTGTGGTTGCCAAGGCAATCGCAACATCAATGGGATTGCCGGCAGAGGAGCTGGAAGCGTATCGACAGTGGGGCATGTACCTCGATGATCTCTCCTGCTGCGGGGAGGAATGCGCGACATGCTGACGGAAAATGCCGAAAGAGTCTCCGAGGGGGTTTTGACCGGGCCATCTCGAGCGGCCGCCGAGCCCGAGACTTCGTCGGATGCGGGCCCTCACCGGTTCGAAAAGGTGGCGCATATCGAATGGCTTGGGCAAACGATTGCAAGCCTTTGCTGGATCGGGAGCGTGCTCGCCTACGGACTGGACTCCGGCGGTGATTGGTTGCAGTTATTTGCAGCGTCCTCGTGGCTGGTCGCCAATATTGCGGCAGCGCGGTAGCTGTGGAGTCAGGGCCTGGTTCGCGAGGCGCATTCGGGCAAAATCGAAGACACAACCAGCCCCCCAGGCACAACTCGCCTGCCATCGACAGCGACATACCGTCCGTGCACCTCTGCACGAACCCGCAACAAGGCGAGACAAGGGCATGCGCCTTAGAGTGGCCTGTGGAGATCACCCACGCATCGGCGAGCAGTCGAATTCCTCAACGAATTCAAGCGTAGGGCACCGGAACTTACCTGCTTTGGGTCTGGCTCCCGGATAGCGAACCCTCGCAGGCGCCGTTTCCCTTCGCCATCGTCTGGCACGACACTTGGTAATGATCCTACCCATGGACAACCTGCACTCACCGGAAACCGACTGCTACCTCCTTTCCATCGATGAACGCGATTTTGCCGACGTCGCAGCCGTACTCGGCCTTCGCGCCCGCCCGGCCAGCCCGGACGACGAGGCGCTTGTAGACGCCTACCTCCGCGAAAAGGATATTTTCGCCGAGAGCCAAACCCAGTTGCTCATCACGACAGTGCCCGATATCCGCCCACAGTAGACATAGGAATTGGCCACTGCCGTGGCTAATTCCACGCAGACCTTGCGAGACGAAGCTCCAACCCCGACACTGGCAGTGTCAGGAAGACTCCCTGGAGGGGTGGTCGAGTCAGGTTTAAGGCACCGGTCTTGAAAACCGGCAGAGTGTTAAAGCTCTCGTGGGTTCGAATCCCACC
>DLYX01000037.1:2449-2722 GCA_003447545.1 Deltaproteobacteria bacterium
GGGTTCGAATCCCACCCCCTCCGCTTCGGGAGCTCAACCAACGACGGTGGCTCGGCCTTTGCGATCCCCGGCCAATTTGCGTAAGACGAACACAGTGGAAGACTCGACAAAAAAAGTTCGGCCCGAGGACGAAGAGATTCTCCCCGGAGACCTCGTGGTGCTGATGCTCGAACCCGGCCCTTTCCGCGTCTTGAGCATCCAGACGCCAAATGCCGTGATCGAGGCCAACGACGGATCGCAACGCACCGTGCGCGAAGTCGCCATCCGCAAGGT
>DLYX01000037.1:3050-3499 GCA_003447545.1 Deltaproteobacteria bacterium
GATTCTGCCCCACCTGTGCAGCGCTGAGTCATCAGACCGAATCGCAAAGCGGATTCGTGTTCACCGCACGCGGCAAGACCCCATAACGCTCATGCGGGCGCTGATCGCTTGAGAAGCCCGGCAGGTGCCCAGCTCACCTCGGGAACGCTGCGGCGACACCGCCATCAACCGGCAAAGTCGCTCCTGTGGTCGGAGTACCCCCGGCCGAAAAGAACACGACGGCCCGGCCCACGTCGGCACCGCTGATTTTCGTATGCAGCAGATTGCGCTTCCGGTAATGCTCTTCAAGCTCCGCCGGGTCCAAACCCTTGGAACGGGCTCGGTCCTCACCAATCTCCTGCCAGAGGCCTGAGGTCGTATCGCCTTCGGCGAATACCGCATCGGCGTTGATCATGTTCACGCGGATCCCGTCCGGCGCGAGCTCGATCGCCGCAACTTTACCTAATTGG
>DLYX01000309.1:0-1094 GCA_003447545.1 Deltaproteobacteria bacterium
GTAGCCTGCCATTTGAGCAGCGATCGGGCCGATGAGGGCAGCGGCTACCGACCCCAGCGATACCTGCCGGGTGATGCCGACCAGGAAGGCAAACAAAATCAGGGGCACAATCAAGGCGCCCGGGGCCAGGGCGGCGATGACCCCCAGCGCGGTTGCGACCCCTTTCCCGCCGCGAAACCCGAGGGCAGGGGGGAAGAGGTGGCCCGCAAACGCCGCTGCACCAGCCACGATCCCGGGATCAGCCAGCGAGGTGATCGGCTGCGTTGAAGAGGCGAGCATCTGGGCCAACGCGACCGGTAAGGCTCCTTTGGCAATATCGAGGAGCAAGGTCAGCCCGCCCAGCCATCGCCCCGCGGTTCGTGCGACATTGGTGGCGCCGATATTGCCACTGCCGGAAGTCCGGATTTCGATATGGGCGATTCTGGCAGCAAGAACGCCGGCGGGAAACGAGCCAATAAAATAGGCACCCAAAGCGATTGCGAACAACTCGAGGTTCATCTCGGGTCTCCGAAGATCACAGCAGGCCTCGACGGTCTCGACTGCGTCGATTGCCGAGAACACGGCCGCCGATGAAACCAAGCACGAGCATGCAAAGACCGACGCTGAACAAGACCATGGGTTCGCTGAGTCTGGGTGCTGGATTCTCCAGAGCGGCAAGGGCCCTTTCCTGATAACGAGCGAGGCGCTCGATGCGGCGGTCGATCTCGGCGAAGCCCTCGACGGCCCAGATCGGCGATTGAGCGCTCGCGGCTTGAGCGGCGGCCGTTTCCTCGAGGAGCCTCAGCCGTGTGCTCAGCTCGTCGATTGCTGCCACGAGGCGCTTGTCTTCCGCAGTCGATGCCGAGGGGGTCGGTGTTGGTTCGACGGCGAACGCGAGTGAGGGGCCCCGTCCGGCGGATGGAAGGCACAGCGAAACCAGAGTCGCCAGAAGAAGAAGTGCTCGCACCAGTCCCAGCTTGTATCATCGGGTCGCCGCTCCGCAAAGAGGCTCGGGATCCGGCGCCAGGTGACACCATCCGCACTCGAGTCGGGGTGACAGGATTTGAACCTACGACCCCTGCGTCCCGAACGCAGTGCTCTACCAGGCTGAGCTA
>DLYX01000309.1:1397-1535 GCA_003447545.1 Deltaproteobacteria bacterium
TCTACCAGGCTGAGCTACACCCCGTGTTGTGCGGGGGATGCCACCGGCAACCGGAAGAACTGGAATTAGCAGAGTCGCTTCCGCGCGCAAGCAGATCCCGGGCAAGCCTGGTTACCGCGAGGCCGGGGATCATCTGGC
>DLYX01000309.1:1862-2770 GCA_003447545.1 Deltaproteobacteria bacterium
CTGCGTCGCAGCCGGGCCGCGAAAAAACCATCCAGGCCGCCGCCGAGAGGCGAGGTTTCCAGAAAACCGTTCCGCGTGACGCCCGCATGCATGCCTGCTTCGAGAATTTCGTTTGCGGGTTCGAGACAGAATTCGGGGTGTTCGGCGAGAAAGCGCTGGACGACAGCCTCATTTTCCTCGCGGACGAAGGTGCAGGTGGCGTAGACCATCCGGCCGCCGGAGCGCACCAAAGAGGCCCCACCGTTGAGGATATCGCCTTGTTTTCGGGCCAATTTTGCCAGGTCTCGGGGTTCGCGGCGCCACCGAATCTCGGGATGACCACGCAAGGTGCCGAGTCCCGAACAGGGTGCGTCGACAAGGACAGCATCGAAGCTCTCGGCCGGGAAGGGGGGATGAGCGGCGTCGCATCGCGCAAGGGGCGAGAGCCCGCGGCCCTGCAGCCGAAGCAGCCCACTGGGCGCTTTGTCGGTTGCGACGACGAGTCCTCCGGGGCCGACGCCCTCTCGCAGCAGTTCTGTTTTCCCCCCCGGTGCCGCACAGAGGTCCGCAATCGCTTCGCCCGACTTTGCGGCCATCAATTCGGCGACGAGGAGGGATGCCTCGCTTTGGGGGATGAGGTTCGCAAAGTTCGGATCGGCGCGAACGGCACCGAGGGGGCCGTCGAGGCGGATCGCCCGGCTACTGAACTCCCCGGCGCGGGCGGCGATATTTTGCTCGAGAAGAGACTCGATCACGCTTTCCCGGTTTTGATCCAGAGGCACGCGGAGACAGGTCGGTGCCGCGTTCTGGTTGGCGGCGAGGAGTTCACGGGTGGTGTCCCAACCGAGTTCGCTTCCCCAGAGTTTCACCAACCATGCGGGGGGAGAGAATTCGATCGCCAATCGCCCGTGGGTGGGCCCTTTGGGCAC
>DLYX01000178.1 GCA_003447545.1 Deltaproteobacteria bacterium
GTGAGGTTGATCGCACCACCGATGGTGTTCTTGCCAAAGAGCGTGCCTTGCGGTCCGCGGAGAACTTCGACCTGCGCGATATCGATCACGTTCAAAAGAGAGCCTTGGGCCCGCGGGACAAAAATGCCGTCAATATAGATCCCCACCCCGGGGTCGTATGAGGTCAACGCCCGAGGTGTACCCACACCGCGGATATAGACGAGCGCCTCGGTGCCCGTGGACGAGGTCTGGAAGGTCAGGTTCGGGACCAGCTCGGCGATATCATCGATTCTTGTGACGCCGGCTTCGCGCAGCGTCGTTTCCGAAAGCGCGGTGACCGACACCGGCGTATCTTCCAGAAGCTCCTGTCGCTTGCGTGCCGAGACCACGATCTCCTCGATCCGGTCCTCTTGCTCCTTGCTGACGAACGCGGGCGGGTCGCCCGCCTCGACGGCCTCGGCTTCCGCGGCAAGACCATCCGATTCGTTGATCACATCCACCGTGCCCGACGAGGGCGTCTCGATCGACTCCAGATACGTCGAGGGTGCCGCGGGGGCTCCCTGGACTGCCGCGTCGGCCGCCGCCGGGGCTTCCGCTGGCTGCGCCGGGGCCTCAGCAGGCTGCGCCTGCGCCGTAAGCGGAATTGCCAGAACCGATAGCGCCAAACCGAACAGACCCACCTTTTTGATGCATGCCAACATCCTCGCCCTCCTCAGGTCGACCGATGCCCAGAAATTCAGCACCGGGAACTCTACGGCCGATTAGACTAGGCAGATGTTCCACAAAAGCAAGAAGTGTCAAAAAAGCTTTATTTTACAACGAGCTAGGTGCCCAGCAGGCGCTTGGCATTGCCGTTGAGGATCGCTTCGCGGATCTCCGGGCGCCCCTCGGTGACGATCAATACTTTCGCCAGCGTGGCCGCCACGTGATAAAACGGCCAGTCGCTGCCGAACACCAATCGCTCGGTGCCGACCTCGCGGATGATTCGGTCCAGAATCGTGATGCCCTGCCCATGCAGCCCCATCCAGGCATTCGGATAGCGGCGGGCCAGCACCATCGCGTCTTCCACGTCGCGTGCGCCCGCATGGCCGAGAATGAAATTCGTTCCCGGGTTCTCGGCGAGCATCGGCTCATAGCCACGCATCATCGTATATTGATGGGTGAAGCCCGGCTCGATACCGGCGCGGCCGGCATGCAGGAAAACCACCAACCCCATCCGCCCGCAGGCCTCATAGATTTCCATCGCGCGCGGGTCGTCGGGGAAATAGCGCTGGACTGCAGGATGCAGTTTGATGATGCGCGCCCCGGGAGCCGCTTGCTCCTCGAGCTTGGGGCGCCAATCAGGATCATCGGTCTTCACCGACCCGCCGCCGATGAAATGGTCGCGCTCGGGAGACTCCTCCAAAATATCCAACCAGCGATCGGCCAGGTTGTCCCCGAACGGAAGCCCCATGGTAATCGGCAAGAGAGCCGCCTTGGACACCCGCAGATCCGCCATCTCGTCAGCCAGATTCTCGAGCGTATGCGTTCGCACCGAGGGACTGCCCCATAAGATATTCTGCACGGTATCGAATTGCATCGCCTGTAAATCATCCGGGGTGAAATTCGCGTTGATATAGACGTCCAAATCCAGTTCGCATCCGGCTTCCGTGCCATCGCAATCCAGAATATGGCGCACACGATCGGTGCGCGACGTCATATCGATGGGTGCGGCAAACAAAAGGGCCATGCCCAGATGCGCATGCAGATCGATGGTCTCGGGCACGCTGTCGTCGACCAGACGCAGCCGACCGCGCTTGTCGAGATCAAACCACGGCAACTCGGCCAGCCCGCGGTATCCCTGATAGACATGCCGGCCATAGGGCCCCTGGCCCGAGGCCAGTTTCTCGGCTGCCATATGTTGGCGTAGACTCTCGGCATCTGCCTCGGAATATTTTGACCCATCCACACAGCCCTGCGCCCACAGGCCCGCTCCGGCCGCACACAGAGCCCCGAACCGCCGGCGACTCATCTTCATTTGTCTGTTCTCGCCTTGCATCTCTTTGACAAGTCTTGCGCGAGACCAGGCTGCGAGGCAAACCGAAAAAAATCTATCTGCCGGGCATAGGCCTCGGGCTGCGATCCCCGGGCCTGGGCCGGATAGCGCCCGCGAGCCCGGCAGCTTCCACAGGACAACTAGCTTTCAGCGTCCCGGCGCGGCCAGCAACTGCAAGCTGCCTTGCTGGACTCTCCACGGGAACTACGGGATGGGGAAGCATGCGCTTTCTTTCGCGAGCAGCCGTTATGCTCTTCGGGCTGCTTCTGGCTTTCGGTGTCGGCGAATGGATCGTGCGCCAACAGATCCCGGCCGATGAGGACGGGCAGCGCTGGCAGGGCCGGACGCGCCTGCCGCCATGGCGATTCCCGATGCAACAGATTCACGATCGCCTGGCCGCGCTGGACAAAGGCGAGAGCCTGTTTCTCATCGACTCAGATCTCGGCTGGCGGCCACGACCGGGCGCCCGCAGCCTTGATGGAAAAGTGAATATCGACGAGTCAGGCATGCGGCAAAACGCCAACCCCGCGCTGGCAACCGAAGACACGGCAACTGTGTTCCGGATCGTGACGATCGGCGACTCATTTACCTTTGGCGATGAGGTGTCCGACTCTGAGACCTGGCCCG
>DLYX01000548.1 GCA_003447545.1 Deltaproteobacteria bacterium
TTTTCGTTCTCGGCGAGCAGGACCCGGAGGGCGAGTTGGCGGTTCTTTTTGCGGATCAAAATGTGGATGTTCTCTCGGCACACTATTCGTGGTTGGGCGTTCCGGCTGCGGCCGCGCAGGACATTCCGGTCGTGATGACGGTGCACAATGAATACGGATGGATGGGTGCCGCAGCTCATGAAACCGTTTGTGCGCTGGACTCTCTGGTCCACGGTTATATCGCCGTGAGCCAGACCGTTGCGGATTTTCACGCAGCACGCTTTTCGATTGATCCGGGTCGGATTGCCGTTGTCCGGAACGCGGCAAGCGACCGCTTGCGGGTTTTGGGCACAACCCACCGCGAGGCGAAACGAGCCGAGCTGAACCTCGACCCCGAGGCCTGCGTCCTGCTGTTGGTTGGCCGTCTGGAACCGGTCAAAGGACAGCTCTTGCTAGCCGAGGCCGTGGCTCGATGCGCCCGGCAGGGGCTTTTCTGTCAGGTGTTACTGGCTGGCGAGGTGGGCGACTCTCTTTACGCGGCGCAGTTGGAGAAACGTCTCGAGGCATTGGACCTGACGAAGCATTTCCGCATTCTGGGGGAGCGCTCCGATGTCCCCGAGTTGCTTGCAGCGGCCGACTTTTTTGTGCAGCCCTCGCTCTTTGAGGGCTTGAGTTTGGCCGCTGTGGAGGCCTTGCAGGCCGGGGTTCCGGCGGTTCTGGCCCCAACAGGCGACGCGGGCTTTCTCCTCGGCGTCGACGATGCGGAACCCGCAGGTCTTGTTTTCGATCGAACGCCCGCAGATCCGCATCTCGTCCATTCGGAGATCCGTTTTCGTGAGGCTTCCGCGCCTTCGAGCGCAGACATTCAGGCACTCGCAGCAGCCTTGCAGGAGGCAACGACAAGAAAGGCGATGCTTGGTCGCGGCGCGGTCCGGCGGGCCGAAGAGTTACGCGAGCTTCTGAGTCCGGATCGGATGGTAGGGGCGCATGCAAGTTTACTCAAGCAGGCCGTGGCGGCAGGTGGCCTCTCTCATCTCGTCGATTTTCGTCGCGAGTTGATCGATGAGGCGGAACGGCTGGAATCAGAGTTTCAACTCCAGCGGCAAATGCAGCTGGAGGAAGCGGAGGCGAGACAAGCTCCTCCGCCGAGTCTTCTGAGTCGTTTGCGGGAACGATTCAGACGCTCTCGGTGATGGCCACGCGGCTCAGAATCGCTGCGGCACGTGCTTTCCAGGTGTGGCGTTCGGCTGCTTGACGGAGCTGATGGACGCGCTCGGGCGACCGCCCCTCGGCGACTGCTGCGTCGAGTTGCGGCAACCAGTCCTCCGCGCCTTGCGCGACCCTGACGGAGTTCTCCTTTCGGCACTCCTGCATCGCGGTTGTGACTGTTGGGCCCCCTCCCGCCATATATTCAAAAAGCTTGAGTGGTGAGACGGCGTTGGTCAGGTCATCAACGATAAAGGGAATCGTCGCGACATCGAAAGCGGCGAGGATCGACGGCAAATCTGCGTAGGGGCGGGGGCCGATCAGGTGAACGTTGGGCAATTCGCCCAGCCCGCTGGCGGCAGCACTCCCATCGTGATCGGGGCCGACGAGAACGAAGCTCCACTTGGGGCGCGCCAATGCGGTTCGCCGGATCAGCTCATAATCGACCCAACGCGCCAAGGCTCCGAAGTACCCGATCACCGGGCCGGGCAGATGGTCGATCGATGCCTCGGGAATCACGCCTGCGGTTGCGAAGTGGTCGAAGTCCACGCCATTGGGCACGAGGAGAACGTCAGGTCGTATCTCGACTATTTCCTGCACGAGTCGGTCGGCGGTCGCGACCACGAGGTCGGCTTCGCGGACCAGGCGCGCATGCTCCCGGCGCAGACGTTCTTGCGGACCGCCAAAGACTTCCAGCACATCGACTGATTCATAGACGATTCGCGCCTCACGAAAGTATGCCGCCTCATAACCATTATACGGCATCGTGAAGACGATCGGGGACTGGACGCCATCAAACGCGCACAAGGGAACGGAGCTCAGGATGACATTCGGTGCGATCTCCCGGAACCGCGGGCCCTCGGGGTCGTCGTAATCGTGCAGGCAGAAGAAGACCAGATGATCCAATTGGCCGAGTGCCACTGCCAATTGGTGCGGGCGTTGGAAGAGGTCGATCGCCCATCCGATATTGGGCGGAAAAATCACCACTTCGCCGCGGGGACCTTTGGCAATCCGCTCTGTTATTTCCGCAGCAAAGCGCGCGGTATCGTGGCGATTCCCCTCATGAGGTCGCCAGTTGCAGGCCCATTTGTCTTCGTAGATCTTGCGATTCTCTTCATGGAGGCTGCGGTACTTGGCATCCGCCATTTTTCGGAAACTGGCCCGCCCGGCGTGATGAATATAAGCCTCTTCCGCGCAACTGACCCGGTAACCAGCCGCTCGGACGCGATGGGCATAGTCGTCGTCCTCGAACATGCCGATGCCATAGCGTTCGTCGAGGTCGCCGATTTTTTGATAGACGGCGCGCGGCATGGCGACGCAGTACATCGCCAGGACATCGATCGGATAGAGCATGTCTTCGTGTTCGTTACCCCAGGACTGGGCAAACTCGACAAGGCCCCCGAGATCGCGATAGCCGGCGTCCTGTCGTGCCTCGTTCCAGACGTTATTGGTGACGGGACCGATCAGCCCGATCTCGGGATCAGCTTCGAGATTATGGATCAGACGGCTCAGCCAACCGCGGGGCAGAACGGTATCGTTGTTCAGCAGCACGAGAAAATCACCGGAAGCGCGTGCGAGGCCCTGATTGTTTGCCGCCGCAAACCCCCGATTTTCCTTATTCAGGACGAGAGTGATGCGAGGTTCGCCTGCCGCCTGCTCTTCGAGATAGGCGGGAGTTTCATCGGTCGAGCCGTTGTCGACCAGAATTGCTTCCCAGCATGGCCATGAGGTATTCGCCCGCAGCGAGTCCAGGCACTGCCGGGTGAAGCCGAGATTGTTCCAGGTCACGATGATAATGCTGATTTTCGGGAACATATCGTTCACGATGTCGGCCATTGCGGCCCCGCGTGATTGCCAGGAGTTTTCTCTCGCGAAGCGTCGGCGAGCCGCAACGACGGTCGCATCCGAGCCCTCGAGCGCCTCCTCGAGCTTGCGTGTGAAGCTGGCCGGGTCGTTTGCCTGCTGGAACAGATTCCCGTGCGGCCGCAGTTCCGGAAGATCGCTGGTGACAACAGGCTTGCCGGCCGCCATGTATTCATAGGCCTTTACCGGGTCCGTTGCTTCGATCAGGGGCGTGGACTGGAAGGGAATGGTGGCAACATCGAAGCGAGCGAGCCAGGCGGGGAGTTCGCTGTAGGGCTTCTCGCCCAGAAAATGAACGTGTGGCAAGGCCTTGAGGTCGTCATGTTGGGGTGCTCCGAAGGTGGAGCCAATGAGCAGAAACGTCCACTCGGGGTGCTTGGCCGCGGCATCACGAAGCAGATCAAAATCGAACCATGCGGAAATAGCGCCGAAGTAACCGATCACCGGCCCCTCGATTTTGGGAAGACCGGCCGGCGACTCCGGCGAGGGGTTGGCGAAGTGATCAAAGTCGCCGGCATTGGGGATTCGGTGCAAGGGCTTGGCTGAGAAGGCCAACTTCGTCGCCAGCGCGCGCGAGGTGACGACGATCGCGTCCGCGTCCTCGGCGAGGCGCTTTTCGCGGCCGATCATCTCGGCGTCGTTGGTGGCAAAGCCCTCGTGGTCGTCCATGCAATCGTAGAGAACCCGCCAGCCTCGGTCGCGAAGCGCCAGTGCTGCATCGCTCCAGAACGGCAACTGCACGATGGATGCGGCCGTCGAGATGCCTTCCCGTCTCGCCAATTCTCGCAGCGACGCGACCAATGCGGCCTGATTGGCCTCATTGAGGGTGTCGGTATAGAGGTTGCAAGCCTCGGCCATGCCGGGTTTGACGCGGAAGATGCCTTTCTCGATCAGCGACAGGCGTGGTGCGGCTCCAGGCTCGAGGTGTGCGCCCGTGAGCAAGGAGTCCGGGTCGATCCAGAAAATGCGGTGGCCACGAGCGGCCAGCGCCCGCATGAGCTGTTGGGGGCGCTGGAATCGGAAATCCCAGTCAATAATCGGAAAGCAGATGATATCAACGGATGCAGCACGGTCTTCAATCTTGCCGGTGGTTGCGAGCAAACCTTCCTCCGAGACCACCCACGGCCGAGGTTTGGGCGGCAACCCGACCATCTTCCGCAAGCGGGTCCGGATCGGATACGGAATATGCCGTCCGATATGCTCCTGGCCAGCCCTGAGGAGCACTCCTCCGAGGCGGCGATAAATTCGCTGTTGCGTCACCAATTCCCTCGCTACACCTTGCGCGCACGGCACTCAATGACCACCTTTTCGGATACCTGATGTCGAACGAAGCCCATGGGGAATTCTCGCCTGACGAGAGCCTGACGGCGAGCCTCGAGGCTCTCGAGCCCGAGTTGCGCTCTCGGCTGAAGGCGACCCTTCTCGATGATATGCTCACCGAATACGACGCTCGATTCCTGGTGGATTTCGTGCAGGGGCTTTCGGTTGAATTCTCCGAGGCTTTCCTTGAGGTTTTTCAGAATTGGGCGGTGGAGGAAGAGGCTCATTACGCGGCCTTTCGCGGCATTTGCAAACTCTTCCGACCGGGATTGCAGGCGGATCTGGATGCGCGCCGACCGGATTTCGGGGGCATCGAGCATCTTTTCGGCAGCGAGTTCGAGATCCTATGTCTGCTGGCCTATGACGAACTGGCGACAATTCGGGGCTACCGCGGGAATCTGCCGCTCTATGACCTTCTGGGCGCTCCCTTCGGGTCGTTCCTCCGAACCGTAGTCGCGGACGAGGGGCGCCATTACGCGTCGTTCCGACAACTTTTATTCGATTGTCACGGCGACAAGCTTGCAGATGCCCCGGCGATTATCCGGCGGATTCGTGGTGCGGACGGGGCCCCATATCAGTCGACTTTCGTGCTGGATCATGACGATCCGATCTATGGCACCGAAATTTTTGACGAAGCGGCAGCGGTTCTGGAACGTCAATTGACCCAAAACCTGCCGGCGGCCTGAAGGTAGAGTCGCGTGCTGCTGCGTTCTTTTTGTGTCAGAGGAAACCTGTGAATCGCGATCGAATGATAGCTTCTCTCGATGACGGACCCTGGGACGTCATTGTGGTCGGCGGAGGAGCCTCGGGCCTGGGAATCGCCGTCGATGCCCAGAGCCGCGGTTACCGGACGCTCCTGCTCGAGAAATGGGACTTCGCGAAAGGAACCTCGAGCCGTTCCACCAAGTTGGTGCATGGTGGCGTGCGCTACCTGCAGCAGGGCAATGTATCGCTGGTCCTCGAAGCCCTGCGCGAACGCGGCCTGTTGTGTCGTAATGCGGCTCATCTGGTCCACGATCTGGCTTTCATCGTACCCCGATACCGATGGTGGGAAGGTCCTTTTTACGGTGTGGGGCTGAAATTATACGATCGCCTCGCTGGCAAGCTCAATCTGGCCCGTTCCCGAATTCTCGATCGGAAGACCACCATGGCCAAGATTCCCAATGTGGAAACCGAAAGTCTGCTCGGCGGGGTCCAGTACTACGACGCTCAATTCGACGATGCGCGGCTCGCTCTTTCTCTCGCCATGACGGCCGCGGACGAGGGCGCGACTCTGCTCAACTATATGTCGGTGGATCGGTTGTTGAAAAAAGATGGTCAGGTGGTTGGGGTCGCTGCCACCGATGCAGAGACCGGCCGCCAGCATAATTTGCACGGCTCGGTCGTGATCAATGCTACCGGCGTTTTTACTGATTCCGTGCGTCGCCTCGACGATTCCCGGGCCGGTGTTACCGTCACGGCGAGCCAAGGCGTGCATATCGTCCTCGACCGCAGCTTTCAGCCCTCGGATACCGCGATCATGGTTCCACAAACGGATGATGGCCGAGTTCTATTTGTCATTCCGTGGCATGATCGGTGTCTGGTGGGGACAACCGATACCGAGGTACCCGAGGCCGATATCGAGCCCCGGCCGATGGCCGAGGAAATCGAGTTCATCCTGCGCAACGCAGCCCGCTATCTGGACCACGACCCCAAACAGGAAGACATCCTGAGTTGCTTCGCCGGGCTGCGGCCGCTGGTGAAGGCTGATGCGGAGACAGGCGGCACGAAGTCCATTTCACGCGAGCATTCGGTTCTGATTTCGGAATCCGGATTGGTCACGATCGTGGGTGGCAAGTGGACGACTTACCGGAAGATGGCCGAAGATACCGTCAATGATGCGGCGAGTATTGCCGGGCTTGAGGAGAGGCCCTGCCGGACCGAAGAGCTGCATCTCCACGGCTGGATGGACCGAGATGATCCAGCTTTGCCCGCAGACGGACATATGGAGATGTACGGGTCAGATGCCGCAGCGGTCCAGACGTTTCTGGCCGAGTTCCCCGATGGAGAGACTCTCCTGCACCCGGATCTGCCATACTCTCGAGGGCAGGTGGCCTGGGCCGCGCGGTTTGAAATGGCACGCACGCTCGATGATGTCCTCGCACGGCGCACACGTTGCCTTTTGCTGAATGCACGCGCGGCGATAGCCGCCGCCCCCGATGCGGCAGCGATTCTCGCCGCAGAACTTGGACGTGACGAGGCTTGGCAAAACCATCAGGTCGAAGCATTTCGGGCGCTCGCAGCTTCCTACCTGCCCTGATCGCGCCCAAACGGCCGGAGATGGCCGGTCGACTTTTGTCGCTGTGCTCGAGAGCACAAAAAAAGCCCGGACCCCTTTTGAGGGCCCGGGCTCTTTGCGAAGCAAACGCGCTTTTTAGAGTCGCGCTCCGACGGCAAAGCCGAAGAGGCGTGGCTCAATGGTGAACACGTTTGTGAAGTTGGCGGTCGCGGCATCAGAGACATACATGCCGGTCACGTTGTCGTCGTTGAGGATGTTTTTCACATAGCCTCGAACGAACCAGCGACCTTCAGCATCTTCGAAGATCATCTGTGCATCCCAACGGTACCAGGACGGAATCTTGTCCAGAGGCGCGTTGTAGATACGACCCCACATGGCGCTCTGCCAGTAGAAGTCCGTACGAGGTGTGATGTCGATTCCCAGAGACTCGATCGGGAACGTGTACTGAGCGCCGAGGCTGAACGAGAACTCAGGTGCGTTCGCCAGCTCGTTGCCCTTCAGGTTGTACTCATACTCGAGCGACTTGCCATTCTCCGGGTTGCTGGAGATGTTTTCGGCCTCGCCCGCTGCGTTCGGAACCGATTCCATGGCTCCACAGTTGAGCAACGTGGGCGCTCGCTTCTCTTCGCCGTTGTGAACCACGTTGGCAAAGGTGATCGGCTCGTTGACGAAGTAGTTGTAACCACCGTCTCCGATGCCATCCAGCCGCCCATCGAAGTAGGCGTCAAAGAACTTCTCCTTGTTGACGACGCAGGGCTGCGCGAAGATGGAGTCCTTGCCCAGATAGTTCGGGTTTGTCCCTGCGCCAGATTGCTCGTAGTGGCGCTCGCCATTGGGGTCGCGCGGATCTGCGGTTTTGAAATCCTCCGAGATCTTGCTTCCCAGGTACGAGAAGTTGAAGTTGATCAAAGCGCCCGGCAGGACCGGCGGCACCCAGATCGACTCAAGCTCGAGACCCCAGACGAAGGCGTCGGTGTTCTCGTTGAGTGCGGTACGGTTGGCAATCTTCGAGACTTGATAATCCTTGTAGTCATAGAAGAAGGCCGTGAGGTTGGCCTGCAGGCCCCAGTCCAGAATCGAGTTCTTCGCGCCAATTTCATAGGCGTTCACGAACTCGGGTGCGAACGTATCGGCGACTCCGCCGAATCCTGGCTGTTCCGGGTTGACTGCGGGGTTGAAGCCGCCGGGACGATAGCCTCGTGACCAGCTGAAGTAGGTCAGAGTCTCATCCGTGAAGGGCAGCTCGGCCGCGTAGTCGATCACGAAACGACCGGTGAAGGCGTTCCAGGTTTCCTCGGTGGGCGAACCCTTGAGGACGCGAGCCATGTTGTAGGTCGGAATTTGCTGTCCCGGCAGGAAGCAGCGCTCTTCGCCGTTCTCGTCGATGAAGCAATCCTGCGCGCCCGGGAAGTCGGTCACGCCCGGGAAGCTGGGACCCACAGGTGTGAGAGTCTCGCCTCCGGTACCAATGCAGAGAAGGTCAGCACCGCCGAGAGGGAGAGGCGTAGCCGACTGGGCGAGAGGGTCGGTGTTGATCAGGCAGAGCTGGTTGGGAGGTGTCCCGACAGCGCCACCGCCAGCCAGAGAGTTGAACAGCGTGGATCGGTCCGAAACGCTCTTCTGATCGTAGTTCCAACGGAAGCCACCGGTCAGTTTCAAGGACGGGGTCACGTCGACATAGCCTTCGGTGTAGAAGCCGAGGCCTGTGCGATCGTAGCTGCCGGTCGCGTTGTCAAAGAAGCTGGGATAGAGTCCCGAGAGCCCGATGTTGGGGATAGGACCCTGCGGCTGAATGATTGGCGTAGCGTTCACAGCCACCGCTTCCAGCGTGTTGGAGAGGACGCGATAGCCGCCCTCGCTGTGTTCCGAGGTGCCGTTGAAGCCGGCGAGGAAGTTGAACATCCCTTCCCAGTCCGAGCTGATCCGGCCTTCGCCGTACCATGTGTAGTTCTCGCCCCAGCTCTGGTCGTAGCCGAAGGTGCGATCCGACCAGCGAAAGACCTCGTTGGCATAAATGCCTTGGAGGTTCTCGTCAGAGTTGTTGAAGGGCTTGGGGCCCGAGACCGGCAGAACACCCTGCGGATAGGTTTCGGTGGGCTGGAAGGTCGCGCCGACATCCATATTGTAGTCCTGCGAGGACAACAACGTACCGCCCGAGTAGCCACCGAGCAGGTTCAGGTTCAAATCGAACGGCAGTTCCTGATCGATGTTCATCATGTACAGGTTGCTTTCCTGCTTGTAGATCGGGTCCATGTCCGTGTAGACGGTTCGGAAATCATCATTGAGACGTTTTTGGATTTCGGGAGATGCCGTCTGGTACGGGTTCGGATCCAGTGCGGGATAAAGCTCATTTCCCTGCGCATCATAGACCGCTTTGCCGTTGCCCCAGGGGGCGAGTCCGCCGTAGGAGGAGAACAGGCTTCCGGCCACAGCCTGTGGGTAGGCGCCTCCGGCCTGCATGGTGTCGACCGTACCGCGCCAGTCACAACCCAATTGGGGGGTCGATGTAGGGTTGCACCGCTGGTTGGTGATGCGCGCACGGTTGTCGTTTTCGCTGAAGCGCTCCCACATGAAGTAGGCGCTCGTCGATTCCGTGATTTCTGCCGCGATGGTGCCGCGAATGCTGTAGAGGTCACGGCCGTCGACGGTGTCGCCGCCGACATCGCTGCCGGTGTAGAGGTTGTCGATCATGCCGTCCCGCTGCAGCGAGAGCCCTGCGAGGCGGATGGCGATTTTCTCGCCAATGGGAATGTTGACCGCACCGCGAACCTTGAAGGTATTGTAGTTGCCGTATTCGACCTCGACATCGCCACCGAACTCTTCGAGTTGCGGCTTGGCGGTGATCACGTTGACCACACCACCGGTCGCGCTTTGGCCGTAAAGGGTTCCCTGCGGACCACGCAGGACTTCGATACGCTCGAGGTCAAAATACTCGGCCGCGAAAATCGGGCTGGGCAAAGCCGCTTCGTTCACGTGGAACGCAACACCCGGAGAACCCGATGCGGCGACGGTCCCCGATCCGATACCACGAATCGAGAAGTTCGATCCGGTAAAGTTCGTTTTCGTGAAGTTCACGTTCGGCGCTGTGAACTGCAAGTCACTGAAAGTCGTGATCTGCTGGAGTTCGAGAGCCTCGGCGTTGAAGGCCGAAACCGCGATGGGGACCTCCTGCAAGGACTGTGATTTACGCTGGGCCGTGACGACCATCTCTTCGATGGCGGCGCGCGGTTCGCGCTCGGGCGGCGTATCGAACGCCTCGAGCTGATTTTCAGCTTCCTTTTCTGGAGCAACGTCCAGGTCCTGTGCGTAGGCGCTGCTCGCAAATGATGCGACGAGCATGGCGATCGCAAAGTACTTCAATGTCCTCATGGATTCCCCCTGTTGGTTCGGTCTGAAGCTGCCGGATTTGGTTCGATCTGGAACGGTTTGACAGCGAATCACACTCATTATCGCGGTCCTCTCAAAAAGCAACGAAAATGGCTCTCTTGATCGAGAAAACTTCCCATCAATTTGAATTTATCGGCAGGGTATTCGTCGCCCCCTGGAGCGTGTGGGTCCCCGACAGGCTTCGCCTGTCAGGCTTCGCCTGTCAGGCGAAGCTCTGATAGGCGTTCTTCCCTGGCTCACGGCGAGGAGAGAATCGAGATGAAAACACACATCAAGACCTGCCCCCTGTGCGAGGCCATGTGCGGCCTTCGCGTGTCTGTCGAGAATGGGAAAGTCTCGTCGATTCGGCCCAATCCGGACGATGTCTGGTCCGAGGGCTATATTTGTCCCAAGGGCGTGGCGCTCGCTGATCTGCATGCGGATCCGGATCGGTTGCGGCGACCGTTGGTCAAGAAAAACGGTCAATTTCAGGAAGTCGGCTGGGATGAGGCGTTTGAAGCCATCGCCCGCGGCCTCGCCCCGGTGCGAGAGCGTCATGGAATGGCGGCCCTCAGTACCTATATTGGCAACCCTGCTGCCCATAACCACTCGTTATCACGGATGATTGCGGCATTTATGCCGATGTCGGGGATTCCCGTTGTGTACTCGTCAGGGACGGTGGACCAGTGGCCGAAAAATGTGAGTTCGGCCCTGCTCTACGGCGGGATGTGGACGATTCCGGTTCCGGACGTTGACCGAACCGATCATATCCTCCTGCTCGGGGCGAACCCCAGCGCTTCACAGGGGAGTTTATTGGCTGCGGCCAATTTGCCCGCGCGACTCGATGCGATTCGGGAACGTGGCGGGCGCGTTGTTGTGGTGGATCCCAGACGGAAGAAAACGGCCGGACGGGCCGATGAGTGG
>DLYX01000535.1:0-5277 GCA_003447545.1 Deltaproteobacteria bacterium
TGGCCAACCCGATATCGAGTGGCGCGAGGAAAGCCCCGGGTAAAGCCAGTGCGAGGACGCCCGGGCCCAAAACCGGACCCACGACCAGGTTGACAATAATCCCGGCCAACGAAAACTCGCCGAAATGGTAGGCGAGGATCGGTGCGGTCGCAGCCACCGCAACCAGCGAGAAGCGTCCCGCACGGATCAGCCTCGCAGCGAAAGAGCTCGCGGCCCCGCCGCCCGCGAGCATCAGGGCGCCCGTGGCGAGGAAAGTGAGCTGAAAGCCGACGGCGCCGGCATACCCCGGATCCCACATTAAAAACCCGGCAGCCGTGGCCAGCAAAAAGTGAAAAGGGCGTGCCCTGCCCCCAAAAAATTCCTGAAACTGGAGCAGGAAGGCCACCATCGCCGCGCGCGCAACAGCCACCGAGAATCCGACGATCATCAGATACGACGAGACCACTCCCAACACGAGAATGCGGGAGAGTAGGCGCGCACGCGCGCCATGCCCGACCGGGAGCAGCAGATGCACAAGAAAGCCGAGAAGCATCTGGGCACCCCAAAACACCGCCGCCAGATGAAGTCCGGACACCACCAGAAGATGAGCCACCCCGGCAGCGGCCCAATATTCGCGGCGTTCCCTGTCCAGAGAGTGTCGCTCTCCCAAAACCAGCGCGTGCAGGATCGGGCCCGCCTTGCCCGGAGCGCCGCGATCGATCGCTTCCGCAATCGCCGCCCGCACTCGGACCCGGAGGCTCTGCGATGCGGCCATCTTCTCGACGGCTCGATCGTCCTTGATACGCAATCGAGCCAAGGTGCCATGCCTTCGGGCATACCCTTGCCGATCGTCCTTGCCTGCGTTGCACAACCCCAGTGGGGGGTAAGGCCGCGCCACCAAACGAAAGCGATCGCCCGGGTGCCAATCCGACCGAGCCCGCGAGAACAAGACCTCGACAAGGGCGCCTTTCGGCAAACCGTCATTATCCCCACGCAACACATCTGCCGACAACCGCACCCACCGGCTGCCCGAGGGCCACGTCCCTTCCGCTACGCGGCGCACCTCAACCTCGAGGCGCTGCAACCTGCCGGCTCCGGGCACGTCCGCGGCCTCCTCCAGGGAGCGCCCCGCCACCCCGACCCCGGCGGCCACGCCCAGCGCGGCGAGCAGCCAGAGCGCACGATCTGACTTTTTCCCCGCGCCTGACCCCGCCGCGAAGGCGGCTACCAGACTGAACCACCAGGCGGCAGACGGCAGCAGAATCTCCCCGAGCGTGCCGCCGATCAGAGAGAGCGACACGACACATAGAGCCCAGCGGCGAGCCCGACTCGTGCGCCCCGAAGGTCGTCGCGCCCAGAGAGCCCGATCCATTCATGAATCATGCCCTGCACGAACCACGCTCTATAGTCCGGGCGGACCGGCAGGCAGCTCAATCCTCCGCGATCGACGCCACGATCGTACGCGCCAAAGTTTTGCCAATGCCGGCGAGAGCCGCGATTTCCTCAATCGACGCCCGCCGCAGACCAGCCATGCTCCCAAAATGTCGCAGCAAGAGCTTTTTGCGCTCAGGGCCGATCCCGGCAACGGCATCCAGCGGCGACTCACGAGCCGCCTTCTGTCGCAGGCTGCGATGGTAGGTGATCGCGAAACGATGAGCTTCGTCGCGGACTCGTTGCAACAGAAAGAGAGCACCGGAAGAGCGCGGCAGGACTACCGGGTTGACCCGGCCGGGAAGGAAAACTCGCTCCTCGCTTCGCTCCATGGCGACCGACCGTGCATCACTGCGTGCACGAGACTTCGCCAACCCGACAATTTCTGGGCTGTCGAGTCCGAGATCCGCGAGCGCCGCAAGCGCCACGCCAAGCTGCCCGCGCCCACCATCCACCACCAAAAGGTCCGGCAGGTCATCAGCCTCGATACCGGCCCGAAAGCGACGGCCGAGAACTTCCGCCATACTTGCGAAATCATCGGTCCCCTCGACCGTGCGAATTCGGTAGCGGCGGTAGCGGGCCGTTGCCGGCGCACCGTCATCGAAAGCCACCACCGACGCGACCGTCGAGCTGCCCTGAAAAGTCGATATATCGACACATTCAATCGTTCGCGGGGCTGAGCGCAGCCGCAGACGCCGACGCAACTCCTCGGCAGTCTCTGATTGACGCTCATCCTCGCCCCGACGGGCACCCAGCGCCTGCCGCGCATTCTCGCCGGCGAGATCCACCATCCGCTTTTTCCGGCCCCGCTGCGGTGCCACAATCCGGACCCTCCGCTCGAGGCGTTCCGTCAGCATCTCCTCGCGAGCGTCAGCATCGGCCAGCTCGACTGGCAGCAGGATCTGCGGCGGGATGGGATGCCCCCCACCATAGAACTGCGTCAGAACGGAGCCGATCAGTTCTTCTTCGGGCAAGTTCCAGTCCCGGAATCCGAACGATCGGTTCGCCACCAGCCGCCCGGCGCGCACGATCAGAATCTGAACCTCGGCAAAACCGCCCTCGCGGTAGAACCCGAAGACATCCTGATCGCCTCCATCATGCTGGAGGACCTCCTGCCCCTGCGCGGTATTACGGATCGAACGCAAGCGGTCCCGCAGCTTCGCTGCCTCCTCGAATCGCTCCTCGCTCGAGGCCAATTGCATCTCACGCTCCATCCCCGCGACCAGTTCCTCGTTGCGCCCTTCCAGCAGCAAGGCCACCTGGCGGAGATGGCCCTCGTAATCTTCCCGGTCGACCGGCAGAACGCAGGGGGCAAGACAACGACCGATCTGATGCTCGAGGCATGGCCTCTGACGATTTCGAAACACGGCATCGCTGCACGTGCGCAGGGGAAAAACCTTGCGAACCACGTCGAGGGTCTCTCGGACCGAACTGGCCGAATGAAACGGTCCGAAATACCGGGCACCGTCTTTCCGGATCCTTCGGGTCACCACGACTCGCGGCCATGCATGCTTGGTCATCGCGACGCTGACGTAGGATTTATCGTCCTTGAGACGAATATTATACCGCGGCTTGTACTGCTTGATCAGGTTGTTCTCGAGGATCAAGGCTTCTTTTTCGTTCCGCGTCACCAGACACTCGACCTGAGTCGCCTTGCGCAGGAGGAAGACGATCTGCTGACGACCATCCCCGCCCCGCATATAAGACCCGAGGCGACTCCGTAGATTCTTGGCTTTGCCAACGTAGATCACCCGGGCTTGGTCGTCCTTGAAGAGATAGACCCCGGGACGAGGAGGTGCCGCAGCCCCCTGCGCAGCAAGCGCTTCCGAGACATCTCCACCCGCAGACGGACTCATCGTTTCGGCCTGCGACCGCGCGGCCGCGCCGAGCGCCCGGCCCGAGAACTCGTCGCCGCAGACTCTGACGACGAATCAGAAGCCGCAGAAGATTTCATGCGATCCCTAAGCTCGGCGGCTCGTTCGAAATCGAGATTCTCGGCCGCGTCCCGCATCGCCCGCCGCAACTCCCCGGCACTCAACGCGGCGTCCCCGTTCGACCCTTCCGTGAGAATCGCGGGTGCGGTCGAGTGATCGGCTTCGTACACTTCCACCAGAGGGGATCCGATCGACTTGCGAATCGTCTCGGGCGTAATGCCATGCTCGACGTTATAAGCCTCCTGAATCACACGGCGGCGGCTGGTCTCGTCCATGGCCTGCCGCATCGAATCCGTCACGGAATCCGCGTAGAGAATCACTCGCCCATTGACGTTGCGCGCCGCACGGCCAATCGTCTGGATCAGAGAACGCGCCGAACGAAGGAACCCCTCCTTGTCAGCATCCAGAATCGCCACCAGCGAGACTTCGGGGATATCCAATCCCTCGCGCAGCAGGTTGATCCCCACCAGAACATCATATTCCCCGCGCCGCAGCGCGCGGATCAACTCCACACGCTCGAGGGTATCGACATCGGCGTGGATATAGCGAACCCGGACGCTCATTTCGTCGAGATAATCCGTCAGGTCCTCGGCCATCTTCTTGGTCAAGGTCGTCACCAGAACACGCTCATCCCGCTTGGCCCGGATCCGCACCTGTTCGAGGAGATCGTCTACCTGCGTGCGGGCGCCACGCACTTCGATCTCCGGGTCGGTCAGGCCGGTCGGCCGAATCACTTGCTCGGCGATCAGCCCCTCGCTCTTTTCCAGTTCATACTCGCCGGGCGTCGCCGAAACATAAATTGCCTGGTGCACATGGGACTCGAATTCGGGAAAACTGAGCGGGCGGTTGTCCAGTGCCGACGGGAGGCGAAAACCAAAGTCGACCAGATTACGCTTCCGCGCCTGATCGCCGCGGAACATGCCCCCCACCTGCGACACCGTAACGTGACTTTCATCGACGAGGATCAGGGAGTCGTCCGGGAAATAGCTGAGCAGAGAAGCAGGCGGCTCCCCGGGAAGACGACCGTCAAGATGGCGCGAATAGTTCTCGATCCCATGGCAGAAACCCATTTCGGCGAGCATTTCGAGATCATAGACGGTGCGCTGGTCCAGTCGTTGCGCCTCGAGGAGCTTGCCCTCCTGACGCAGCTCCACGCATCGCGTCTCGAGCTCGTCCCGAATGGAAGCGACTGCATCCTCGAGACGATCGCTCGTCGTCACGTAGTGGCTGGCGGGATAGATCGCGACACGCGACAGCCCGCGAATCGTCCGGCCGCGCAGGGGATCGAACTCGGCTATGGACTCGATCGTATCCCCGAAAAACTCCACGCGCACAGCACTGGAATCTTCGTATGCCGGGAAAATCTCCACCACATCCCCGCGGACGCGAAACGTCCCTCGATGAAACTCGATATCATTGCGCTCGTACTGGATACCCACCAGGCGCCGCAGCAACTCGTCACGCTCAAATTCCGCGTCCCTCTCGAGAAACACCAGCATCTCGAAATACTTTTCCGGTGAACCCAGCCCGTAAATACAGGAAACACTGGCCACGATCAGAACATCATTTCGTTCCAGAAGCGCCTTGGTCGCGGAGTGCCGCATCTTGTCGATTTCATCGTTAATCGAGGAATCTTTTTCGATGAAAGTATCTGTCGAAGGGACGTAAGCCTCCGGTTGATAGTAGTCGTAGTAGCTAACAAAATAGCGTACGGCGTTGTCGGGAAAAAACTCCTTGAACTCGCTGTAGAGCTGGGCCGCCAGCGTCTTGTTGTGGGCCATCACAATCGTGGGACGTTGCAGGGCTTGCACCATGTTAGCCATGGTGAACGTTTTTCCCGATCCGGTCACACCGAGCAAGGTCTGGGATGCCAGCCCCGAATTAGCCCCAGCGATCAATTGTTCAATCGCTGCCGGCTGGTCTCCCGCTGGCG
>DLYX01000535.1:5423-5779 GCA_003447545.1 Deltaproteobacteria bacterium
GAGCTGGGCCGCCAGCGTCTTGTTCGGCGCGATCACCAAGGCAGGACGATTTCGCTCGGCGATCACATGCGCCATGGTCAGCGTCTTGCCGGAACCAGTTACACCTAGCAGGGTCTGGTGATGCACCCCCGCATTGAGGCCCTCATTCAGAGAACGAATCGCCGCCGGCTGATCCCCGCGCGGGGTAAACGGGGACTTCAAATTGAAATCACCCGCCTGTCGCTCGGGTACCCAATCGTGCTTGCCCTGATCGTCCACCAAACTCCCCACGCGGCCTCAGGTCGAATAGGCCGAATTGAACTCGACATAGGCAGGGGAGAGATCCGTCGTAATCGCGGAGGTTTTCGCTTTTCCCC
>DLYX01000225.1 GCA_003447545.1 Deltaproteobacteria bacterium
GGGCTGCAGCCCGAGCCGTTCGGGGTGTAGCTCGGTGTGCAGGTGTCGCCGCTGGGGCAACTGTAGCAATCGCCGGAGCCGTCGCAGCAAATGGATCGGATGCCGAGAAAATTATCGAATGATTGAGACGTGATCTGGTCGACAAAGAAGATTGTGTCGTCCCAATCCAAAGCGTCACAGGAAACCGCCGGGCCTACCCCGGGCGCGTGCCCCTCGTAGTCGTTCGCATAATCCCCGAGGTCGCCCGGGTATTCCGACGCCCACCGGCTACACATGGCGCCTACCGTGCAGTTATAAACAGCGCCCGCAGTGCACGATTCCAATTCCCAAATGCCTCCGGCATTTTCGCAGATGGATTGATCGTTTGATGTAATATCTACACCAGCGATTGCGGCATCGACCAGGATTTGAATACCGCTCTCGTCGGCGAGGTCCGCAGCATTGACCTGGAATATAGTCAGCTCACGGCCGGCGGCGATCAGGGCTGACGCCTCTACGGAGTCTCGAACCCCGTCGGTCATCTTGCCATCACAATCAGGGCCAAGACCGGGGTCCTTGCCCTGCGACTTCTCCCGCGTTTTCCCCCAACTCGAGCGGAACTTTGACTCGCATTTCAAGTCGGCGTCGTCGGTAAGGTCGATCTTTCCCTTGGAAACGTTCGCATCGGCCTTGCTGAGGCAGAGACTGAGCTTGCCAGCCAACAGGTCCGCCTTCATCGCGCACTTCTGCTCCTCCGTCAGGCCGGCAGCTGATGCATTTGCCCAAACGGCCAGCGTAATTCCCAAGGTCAGCATGAATGTCTTCATGAAATTTCTCCAAGATGGAAAGGTGGGGAGCGCCCTGTATCGACTGGAACTCTAGTGTTTCTTACCCTCCATGGTCAATCGGATATTTCGCCCGGCATCTCCGCCACGAGGGGGAAGGGCGGGAACCGCTGATGGTGGCAAAATCGGGATGCTCGATTAGAGCGCCGCTTGGGCAAAAAGGGCCTTCATGTTTCCTACCGCCCGCGGGGTGTTTGTGAATTTTACTGGGCTCGCCGCGGCATCGTGCTAGTTTGCGGAATGTACGATTTTCGTTTCGTCATCCTTGCCAGCCTGCTTTGTGCGACCGGGGCCCTTTATTCTTGCGGTTCAACAGAACCCACCGACTCCGGTCCAACCAGTTTGGAACCTGGCTGGATTTGCCCCGGTGAGGCACCTTCCGGCTGCACGACTGTTTGCGGTGATGGCATTCTTGCCGGAAAGGAGTCTTGCGACGATGGCAATCAACGGGGCGACGACGGCTGCAACCCGGAATGCCTTCTCGAACGCTGCGGTGATGGCGTTCAGCAGTCAAACGAAGTCTGCGAGGACGGCAACATCGAAGGTGGAGACGGATGCAGCGAAGACTGTCTGTCTGATGAGACGTGTGGCAACGGTGTGGTCGACGTGGCCTCCGGGGAGCAATGTGACGGTGAATCTTTTTGCGATTGGGACTGCTGGCTGATCCGGTCGGACGGGGATTGTTCTCTGACTGGGGTGTATGCGAGTCAGGATTCCGGTCTCAGCGGTACCTCCTTCGTGGAGGATGACAACAAGGGGACTGTGCTGTTCTCTTATGTTGGTGGTCGCTATCGGCTGTCGTACGACATCCGACAACCTGGAGCCACGCTTGGTGGAGCCTTCTTCCCCGGAGCGGCATCGCCGCAGATCCTGAGTTGTGATCTATTGGCTATTGGCATCTGGCCATGGTCGGCGTGTGAGGGTTCATGCAAAGGGCCCCCAACGGAGATTTTGCATTGGACAGGCCCGTTGCCCATCACATCCGCATCGAGAGCTTTTCGCGATGCCGGATTCCACGACTAGCGATCTCCACCCAGCCACAGCTCAATGAGAACCAGACCCGATCACGCAGGCGGGAAGGGGGGAAGGCCAAGAACAGCGGGCGGTAGCGAACCCGGGATGCACGAATAGTGCGTCGCCTGGGCAAAACCATCCCGATTGCCTCTCGTGCCGCACTTAGGTCATCCCGGCGATAAGCCGTTCCTATCTGCAGATAAGGGCAACGCCATTGCCGCTGATGCGGCAATGGGGCAGGGGCTTCGGTCCGGGGAATTCGGCCTCGGCGCACAGGCTGGTCATCGCGTCGGTCGGGTCGAGAGATATGGTGGCCTTGAGGGGGAGCGCGACGTTCGGGTCGGCGAAGTTTCCGGACTTGCCGTTGACGTTCACCAGAACCTCATTGGGCCTCCTGGGATTCCACTTGAGGATGACCTTGGGCAATAGCCCATCCACGGGCGTCTTGGTGATGTACTGGAATTTTTTGCCATTGGTCGCCGGGATCCAACCGCTACGGGTGATTGGGTCATAGAGGCCAGCCGGAATCTCGAGGTCGATGAGAATGTCGTCGTTGGCATCTTCGACCAGGAGTCGGAAGCCTTGGGCCTGCGGGCTGATTGATACCGTCCCATCAAAAACCAGTTTGGCTTTGTACTTGAGCTTGTCGTTGCCAGTCGCGGCTGTAAAATTGGTGCCCCTGAGCAACGGCTTGGAGGCGTCGATGCCACCGGTGCACGGGTCACATGCGTCCCCGCGGCCATCCTCGTCGGTGTCTGCCTGAGAGGGGTTGGCATCGTCGGGACAGACATCGTAGGCGTCGCAGGTGCCGTCGGTGTCGGTGTCTGGCAGGCGTTCGTCATCAGGGCAAGCGGGGCTTATGCCATCGCAGACCTCTTCGATGTCGCAGATGTCGGCTGCCGGGCCACAGACCGTGCCTGTCGGCTCGATTTCGCAACTGGACGAGCAACAGTCCCCGTCGGTGGTGTTGGCGTCGTCGCAAGATTCTCCGGTTTCGACAATTCCGTCCCCGCAGACCGGGGGGCAGTAGCCGTCGTTATTGTCGAATCTTTCGCCATCTTTTCCAACTTGTTCGAGGAAGTCATCAACGAAATTTTGGCAGAGTCGAAGATTGTTGTAGATGGAAATCGGTCCACCGACGGCAATTAATCCGGACAAACCGCCGAGGCTGGACAGCGAAGCGTCGTCATGGATTGACAAGGAGCCGCCAACTTCCGTCACCGATGCCAGACCGTCGATATTGACCAGCTCGGGGTGCCCCTCGATTTCGAGATCTCCGCTGATGGAAGTCAATGCCGAGAGGCCGTCGAGGCTGGTCAGCTCGAAGTTTCGGGAGAGGGTGAGGCTGTCGACGGAAGTCAGAGCCGAGAGGCCGTCTAGGCTGGTGAGCTCGAAGTTTCGGGAGACGGTGAGGCTGTCGACGGACGTCAGTCCGGAGAGCCCCTCGAGGCTGATTAGCGCGCTGTTGAAGTCGATCCTGAGGTTCCCGCTGACGGAGGTCAGCCCGAGGAGTCCATCGAGGCTGATTAGCGCGCTGTTGAAGTCGATCCTGAGGTTCCCGCTGACGGAGGTCAGCCCGAGGAGTCCATCGAGG
>DLYX01000336.1 GCA_003447545.1 Deltaproteobacteria bacterium
AAGATGCTCGAAATCGCGAGCCGAGCGACGGTTTCTCCGGCGCTATTGGTCAGAGCAACGCTCTGTCCTTCCTTCAGCTTGCCGCCGAGCGCTGCCGTGACCGGCAGCGCCAAAGGGATCGTCCAAGCGTAGTCTGCGCCTTCGGACTCGATACTCGCCTTGTCGAGGACGCGATTCCAGGTCGCCTCGTCCATGGGACCTGTCAGGGGCGTCAGGGCCCCGTCGCCGAAACGATAGACCGTCGAGAGGTCGGCGTCGGAGACGGGGACCTTCTCGAGGGATGCTGTCTCTGCCAAAAAGCCTTCGACTTTATCGGCGGGGACCGTGCAAGATACGAGTTCGGAGAGGCCACCGTGCGGCGGGATCAAATCGGGCATGGACGTTTTTCCTTTATTCTTCGGGGGTGATTAGCCGCAGGCGCTGCCTCTGCAGAAGAGACACGGACCGGTCAGCTCACCTGTGGGTAGGCGAAAATGAACCTTTGTTCTTTAGCTAGGGGGCGCTGTGCGGGCAACATCAGGAAATCCCGGGAGGTTACGGGCACTCGCAAGGCTTCTTCGGTTGGAACGGAGCGGTTTCAAAAATGCTCCCGCCGCGCACCAGTGTTTGCCGCGCAGGTGGTTCTGTTTCGCCGATTTCGGCTATCCATCGGATGGCTGTCAGCGCGGCCAGACTGCCAGCGATGGCAGCGGCTGCCGGATCGAGGGTGTCCGAAGTTTCGCGCGGAAAACACGCCGGGCAGGCTGCGAGGGAGCTTTCTGCGGGCAATCGCGTCAAATGCGTGTCGCCGCGACGGTCCTGGTCGACGAGGATATAACCGAGGCGGGGGAGGTTCGGCGGGTTATCTGCGGCGGTCAAAATCACCACATCGGGAGAGGTGTCGGGTGCCGTCGCGTGGACGAGAGTGTCTTCATTCCGTTGGCCGAGTTCACCGAAGAGCAGGGGTTCGAGTAGTGCCGGCGCAATATGAAGGTGGCCGATTCCGGCGCCGGCGAGGTAGGTAGCGGCGGTTCGTGCGGCGATCCCGCTCCCGTCAATGAGCATCGAAGCCGCGAGAAGCCTCTCCTGCGATGCGCCGCTGAAATCCCGCAAAATGATTTGTCGGCTATAAGCCTCGATCTGGCGATAGCTGAGACTCACGCGCGTTTGGGGATGTCGTCCCAGCCCGCCCAAAGGTTGGTGCTGAGGTATTTGTCGCCGAAGTCGCAGAAGATCGTCACGATATCACCATGGTCCATGGTTTTAGCCAGTTCGAGAGCAGCCCAGGCCGCGGCCCCGGAGCTTTGCCCGACCAACAAGCCCTCTTCTCGACCGAGTCGGTAGACCATATCGTAGGCTTCGTCGGTGGGTGCAGGAATCTTCCCGTCCAATGCCTCCTCGTGATAAATCCCCGGAACGATCGACGATGCCATATGTTTCAGACCCTCCAGCCCGTGAAAGGCGTCATCTGGTTCGATGGCGAGGATTTGAATGTCAGGGTTTTTTTCCTTGAGGAAGCGTCCGGTCCCCATAACGGTACCGCTGGTACCGATGGTCGCGCAAAAATGAGTGACGCGCCCTTCGGTTTGCTCCCAGATTTCGGGGCCGGTGGTTTCATAATGCGCCAGTGGGTTCACCGGATTGAAATATTGATCCGGCTTGAAATAGCGCTCCGGGTTTTTCGCAAGAATTTCCCGACAGAGTCGGATCGCACCGTCAGATCCTTCCATGGGATCGCTCTCAATCGGAGTCGCGCCGTAGGCTTCGATGATCTGACGTCGTTCGCGGCTCACGTTGGCGGGCAGGACGAGTTCGACAGGAAGCCCGAGTGCCGCTCCATACAAGGCCAGGGCGATGCCCGTATTCCCCGAAGTGGAGTCGAGGATCGTCTTGCCCGGGCGAAGTTCTCCCGAGGCAATTCCCGCCTGCAGCATATGCACGGCGGGGCGATCCTTGACCGAGCCCCCGGGGTTGAAGCCCTCGAGCTTGGCCCAGATCCGGACATCCGGGGGCAGGTCACGGGTGATTTGTCGCAGACGCAGGAGGGGCGTTCGCCCCACCAGGTCGATTACGGATTGGCCCCGTTGGCCAGCCGGATGTGTGGGCGGGTTCTTAATCCCTGCCACCGGCGATCGCCGGCACAATGGCGAGGTCGTCCCCGTCCTTGAGCGGCGTATCGAGTTGCTGCAGGAAGCGAATGTCTTCGCCATTGACGTAGAGATTCACAAATCGGCGCACCTTTCCCTGCTCATCGCAGAGGCGCTCCTGCAATCCGGAGTGGCGTGATTCCAGATCGGCGAGTACTTCGCCAACGTTGGCACCCTCTCCTGGGACGGATTCAGCTCCGGCGGTGAATTTCCGCAGGGGTGTAGGTATTTTGACGGTTACGGGCATTTCGAGAAAACCTCCTCTTTCATCTCGGATAATCGCGGTGCGAAGCGGTTTACGCAAGTTTGCCGCACGCCGGGCATTCCGGGCGGCGTCTAGTGTTCAGCGATCGCCAGCGCTGGGTTCGTCCGTCGAGAATCGCCAATCGCCCGGCGAGAGCGGGGCTTTCGCCCCGCATCAGGGCAATCGCCTCCCGGGCTGCGGCAAGGCCGATAGCCCCGACGACAGGTCCGAGGATGCCATCCTGCTCGCAGTTGGGCGTCTCGGCTCCCCCGATTTCGTCGGCGAGATCGCCGAACAGGCAGGCAAGACAGGCGGATTGGCCCGGGAGAATTGTGGTCAGTTGGCCATCCCAACCCGAGGCCCCGGCATGGATCAGCGGCGTCCGATCAGCGCAGCACCATTGATTGAGAAATCTTTTGGACCCCAGATTGTCGGTGCCGTCGATCACGACGTCCGCTCCCGCAAGTAGATTCGCAGCATTGGCGGTAGAAAGACGTTCCTCGCGGAACTCGACGCTAAGGCCGGGAAGTCGGTCCTGGATATGTCGAGCCGCGACTTCCGCCTTCCGCTGGCCGATATCCATCTCCCCGAACAGGGGTTGTCGGGGCAGGTTGGAAAGGTCGACGCAGTCATCGTCAAGGAGGCGGAGGTTGCAGTCGCCGAAGCTACCCAGAAGCGCTGCGGCAGGCGCGCCCAAACCACCGATCCCCACGATGGCGCAGGTCTTCGGCATCAGTCGTCTGTGCGAGCGGTCGCAGGCTGGGTTTTGAATTGCTCGAGGTGCAACCGCAGAAGTTTCAGGGCAGGGCCTGCATAGAGCGGGCGCTGTTCGTCCTCGGGAATGGACGCATTGGCCTTGAGTTCGGCCATCGCATTGTCGGAGAGGGTGTCGAGAGTTTGATCTTTTTCTTCCTCGGCCAGCGTTTGCAGGAGCGCGATGGCACTCTCCGTGACGGCCGTGTCGGGGAAGCGAATCACGACTTCGCCGGCGCGCGTTGTCGCCGCGCGGTACTGGTCGTTCTCGGCATAATACTCGGCGACATAGAGCTCGCGCTGCGCGAGATGCTCTCGCGTTTCTGCCAGCTGTTCTCTTGCCCGATCCGCGTGCGCGGTATCCGGGAAGCGCAGGGCGAGGTTGCGGTATCGTTCATGCGCATTCTGGGCCGACGCGAGGTCGCGATCGACAGTATCCATTTGCAGGCGATAGGCCTCTCCGATTCGATATTCGATCAGAGCCTGATCCGCGCTGGTTGGATGCATATGCTGGAAATGTCCGTAAGTTGCGATGGCTTCGGGATAGAGTCCGTCCTCGAAATAGGCATCAGCGACCCGCCTTTCGACTTCCTCCGCACGCGGATCCAGTGGGTAGTGGTCGAGGAAGAAGCGATATTCTCGAATCGCAGACTCGTAGCTTTCGCTGTCGTGCGCCATGGTTCCGCGCGCGTAGACCTCGTCGGCCGCAGGGACACGCACTCTTTTGCTGTTGCAGGCA
>DLYX01000055.1:0-223 GCA_003447545.1 Deltaproteobacteria bacterium
ATTCGAGGCCGACTCGATGAAGAGTCACCTGTTGATCCTCCAGCGGTTGTCGCAGTGCCTCGAGGGTTTGGGGGTGGAATTCCGGAAATTCGTCGAGGAAAAGTACCCCATGATTGGCGAGAGCGATCTCGCCTGGCACGATCGGACGACCTCCTCCGACAAGACCGACGCGGGTGATGCTATGATGCGGTTGTCGGCACGGCGGGGCGCCCCCGGCGGGGCC
>DLYX01000055.1:524-5363 GCA_003447545.1 Deltaproteobacteria bacterium
TCGCCCCGGGCGAGTCCATCGATTGCGAGTCCGGCAAGTCCATGCACCGCCATGGCTTCGAGGCGCTGCCGGTCTGTCATCGGGGGGAGAATGCCCGGCAATCGCTCGGCCAGCATTGTCTTGCCGGATCCCGGAGGGCCGCAGAAAAGAACGTTGTGACCGCCGGCGGCCGCGATCTCGAGTGCTCGTTTGGCGAGTGGTTGGCCGTGAACCTCGGCAAGGTCGGGCGTGGGCGGCAACTCCTTTGTGCCCGCGCCGCCACTCGTGGGGTCGGGGCGGGGCCAAACACTTTGCAAGCGACTCTGGAGATAAATCTGTGAATGACTCTCCGAGGTGGCGCCAGCCGTGCCCGAAAGTCGGGCGTGCCCCGCGGTTTGCGTCTCTGCCGAAATCTCCATCATGGCGACGGCAGCACGCAGGTCGGCGGGCGCCTGTATGGCGAGGTCGGGTACCATCCGTGCCTCTTCTTCGTTTTGCGGTGCCACGAGCACCCGATTGAATCCTGCAGAGAATGCGCCAAGGAGTGTGGCCAGACAACCGCGCAAGCCGCGCAGCGATCCGTCGAGAGCGAGTCCCGCCGCGACCAGGACCCGTTGGCTTTCTGGTACCGTGAGTGTGCCATGGGCCTCGAGGAGCGCGAGCGCGATTGCCAGATCGAGACCGGCGCCGTCTTTTCTTTCATCGGCCGGCGCCAGATTGATGGTGGTTCGATAGGGCGCCAAATGAAATCCGCTGGCCGCGAGTGCAACGTGAGCGCGGTCGGCAGCTTCGCGGACGGCTGGTCCGGGGAGTCCCAGCAGTTGCGTTCGGGGGAGGCCACGGGTGAGTTCCACCTCCACCTGAACGGGTCTTGGCGACATTCCCGACAGAAGGCAGCTATGAATCATCGGTTTCTCGGGTCCGCAGTGTCATTCTCGCCAGCGTAATCCTTCAGGCAAGAGTTCCGAGTCCGTGGAAAATGCAGACGAAGCATTTAGGGGTTGGCGTTAATGCTTCAGCGGCCGCGTAAAATTTCCCGACAGAGTCGCGTGTAACGACGCGACTCTGTCTGGTTCCCCAGACGGGCGTGGAGCCTCGCGAGGCAATGGTGTCCGTCGACATTCTCGGGATCGGCCACGAGCAGTTGCGAATAGCGACGGAGAGCCTTGGCCGAATCTCCCTGATCTTCGCTGAGGACCGCCAGGTTGAAGAGGGCGGTGCGCTCCTCGCCGTCGAGCTTCAATGCGTTCTGGTAAAGGGACTCGGCGCGATCATAGGCCCCGGACTCGTGTTCGAGGCGGCCGAGGTTTACGTAGGCGGGTATTGCTGTGCGATCAAGTTCGATCGCCTCTTCGTAGGCGACTTTCGCCTCGGGCAATGAGGTTTTCTCCAACTCGAGTCCCCGCGTGAACGCGCGGTAAGCCGCCCGGTCATCTTCCACGGGGGTGAGGTTTTCGATGCGGGAGTTCTGGTCGCGCCTCTGGAACCCGAGCAGAAGCTGGCCGTTATCCAACCAACGGCGGCCCTCGTGGGCAATCACCACGCGTTCCCCCTCCAGACGTAAATTTACGCTCGATATATCGCGCCCCTCGGGTAAGCGTGCCCGGATTTCCCGAACCAACTCGGCGATGCGTCGCGGAGGAAGGTTGGCGTCGAGGAGCGTTCGGGTCGCCCGCAGAACGAGGACGTCGTGCAGGGAATATTCGAATCGGCCCCGGAGGCCCCGAGTGGGCCGCAGGAAGCCCGCACGAACACAATTGCGGACGCGAACCGGCGTCAGCTTCGCCAGCTTGGCGATCTCGCGCGTGGTGAAGACGCGGCCCGCGATATTGTCGTTGTCGCTGCTCATGGTTCTAGCGCTCGAGCTCGATCTCCCAGCCCTCACGCCTTTTCAGGACCTGAATCACGGCATGTCCACTCGCCTCCGCCGCGCGGGGCAGGTTTTGCACCGCCCGTGGATCATCGACAAGAACCGCGAGGCGCGAACCTGCGGGCATTCCCTCGAGGGAAACCTTGGCCCGGGCCCAGTTCAGCGGGCATTGAACACCGCGAAGATCAAGTAATTCCGGTGTCTGCGGGGAAGGTTGCAAGGCCATCTTCGGGGTTATTGCAGGGTTGGTTGGGCTGCATTGGCCTCGGTGATCGGGCCGAAATTCGCTTCATAGCGCCGCAGGTTGTCCTCGAGTGCGCGCAAGATCCGCTTGGCGTGGGCCGGCGCGACGATCACACGGGAGCGGAGCAAGGCGACGGACTCCTCGGCGTCGGGTGTCTGCGGTGGCGCGAAGAGATAGTCGAGCACGAACTCCTCTGGCCTGTGGGTCACCATCATCATGTTGGCATAGACCCCCGTTGCCGTCTTGGGGTCCGTCTGCACATTCATGGGCTTCGAGTTCTTACGGGATGGATCCGACATACCCTCACCATGCCATGGTTCAGCGCGGTAGTCATCCACCAGCACCTCGGATGGTGCGAACGGCTGTTGCATAGTAGGAATCAATTCCAGATGCCTCGTTCGTATACCATCCGCCGGGAGACCAGCGGCGAGCCACTTTATCGGATCGATTATCGTGGGGAACTCAATGAGGCCCAGTACCAGGCCGCAACGACGCTCGACGGTCCGGTTCTGGTGATTGCCGGCGCAGGCAGCGGCAAGACGCGCACACTGATCTATCGGGTTGCCCGTCTGGTCGAGTCCGGGGTCGACGCCAAATCCATCCTGTTATTGACCTTCACCCGTCGCGCTTCGCAGGAGATGTTGCGCCGAGCCGAGGCTCTATTGGGAGACGAGGGGCTTGATCGGGTGACGGGCGGTACCTTTCACTCCTTCGCGAATCTCGTCTTGCGTCGGTACGGAGAGCTCTACGGCTGGCCGCCTCGCTTTACGATCCTCGATCGGAGTGATTCCGAAGATACATTGCAGCTCATGCGGGTGCGGTTGGGTCTCGACTCGCGGGAGCGGCGGTTCCCTCGCAAGAAGACTCTGGCAAAGATTTTCAGCGCCATGGTCAACCGGGGGCTATCTATCGAAGAGATTCTGGAGCTGGAGTACCCGCAACTGCTCGACGATCTCGAGGATCTGGCCGCTTGCCGGGCGGCTTTTGAGGAATATAAGTCGGACCGAAATCTGTTGGACTACGACGATCTGCTGCTCCACCTGGTCCGTCATTTGCGCGAGAACGACGAGCTCCGGCTACGTCTGCGAAAGCTGTACCGGTACATCATGGTTGACGAGTATCAGGATACCAACCAGATCCAGGCGGAGATCGTCTCCTTGCTCGCGGGAGAGAATGGGAACCTGATGATCGTGGGAGACGATGCTCAGTCGATCTATGGATTTCGCGGGGCGGATGTGGAGAATATCCTTCGGTTCCCAACCGAGCATAAGGCAACCAGCGTGATTCGTCTCGAGGAAAACTACCGCTCCACGCAACCGATTCTGGATGTGACGAACGCAGTGATCGCCGCCTCGGACCAGCGACATGAAAAAACGCTTTTTAGCTCGCGGAAGGAAGGTGAGGTTCCCTGGGTGGTCCCAGCCCCCGACGAGCGTTGGCAAAGTCTGTTCGTGAGGCAGCGTATCCTTGATCTGGTGGAGGAAGGCGTACCTCTGAATCGGATTGCAGTCCTGTTTCGTTCGTCCACGCATTCCTTTGATTTGGAACTCGAGTTGACTCGGGCGGGAATTGACTACGTCAAGCGTGGTGGGTTTCGTTTTCTGGAAAGCGCTCACGTAAAAGATGTTCTCGGCTTCCTGCGCGTACTGGAGAATGCGCAGGATTCAGTTGCCTGGGGCCGAATCCTGCTTCTGCTCGACAGCGTTGGTGCCAAGGCCGCAGGGCAGGCGCTGGAGTGGATGGGCTCTGCGGCTTCAGGCGATCGGCGACTCTCGACGTATGAAGGCAGCCCCGGCATGCGAAAGGGCGCGATCCAGTCGATCCGCTCCCTGGGGGCCTTTCTTGAGTCCCTGCAGCCGGAAGCCTCCGAGCCCTCGGTTCTGGTCGATCAGGTTCTGCGGTTTTATCAGCCAATCCTCGAGCGCGAGTATCGGGAGGACGCTCCGAAGAGAGAACGCGATCTCGAGCAGTTCCAGATCCTGGCGGAGAGATTCCCGACCCTGACGCAATTGCTTTCGGAATTGGCATTGGAGCCGCCGGTGGATGCAGTGGGCGGTTCGGTCGCGTTGGACACAGCCGACCAGGGACAATTGGTTCTCTCCACGATTCATTCGGCGAAAGGGCTGGAGTGGCATTCGGTGTTCGTTCTCTCGGTCCTCGAGGGGCGTCTGCCATCGATCTACGCCCTCGAAGCAGGAGATCTCGAAGAGGAACGTCGGCTTCTCTACGTCGCCTGTACGCGGGCCGAGGAGAACCTCTATCTCTGTTACCCGATGGAAGTGCAGGATCGCGCGATGGGCGGATTTGTTTCGGCGCGGGTGTCCCAGTTTCTGGCGGATGTTCCGGAAGAAGCGATGCTTCAGCTTCGCCTCGAAGGCGAGGAATCATGAGCATATTCCGGGCATTTGCTGATCGGTCTCGAACCGGGCAAACTCGAGTGCGGAAACCTTGAGACGATGTACGAGACTTTTTTCGGTCTAGACGAACCGCCATTCCGGCTTACGCCCGACCCGCGTTATCTCTTCCTTTCGCGTCGGCACCGGGAGGCCCTCGGACATCTTTCCTTCGGTATTCGGGACGGCGCGGGCTTCGTGGCCATTACGGGCGAGATCGGCGCCGGGAAGACGACTCTCCTGCGTTCGCTTCTCCGCGATGCCGACGAGAAAATTCAATATGCCTACGTTCTGAACCCCGTAATGACGGGGGTAGAGCTTCTCGAGGAAATCAATCACGAACTCGGTCTGCG
>DLYX01000150.1:0-654 GCA_003447545.1 Deltaproteobacteria bacterium
TGGCACGCGCGGTTCACGAGGAGGGTCGGCGCTCGGCGGGTCCGTTTTCGTCTGTGGACTGTGGTGCTCTCGCCGAGTCCCTTTTCGAGAGCGAACTTTTCGGTCACGAGCGTGGGGCCTTCACAGGTGCTGTGGGCGCTCGGCGAGGTCTGGTCGCTGCCGCCTCCGGAGGAACCTTGTTTCTCGACGAGATCGAGAATCTCCCACTAGCCCAGCAGGCAAAGCTGCTGCGGTTGGTTCAGGAAAGAGAATTTCGCGCACTGGGTTCGGAACGTATGCGGCGAGCGGACCTGCGGCTTGTGGTCGCGACCAACGAGAATCTTGCCGATCTGGTCGTTCGGGGTCTGTTCCGGGCCGACCTCTTCTACCGATTGGATGTGTTGCGGATCGCTGTTCCGTCTCTTCGCGATCGCCTAGATGATTTACCCGAACTCTTGCTCGACCTGCTCGCACGGAGTGCCGGCGGCGACGCGCCCGGGGTGCCCCCGCCACCGGAGCAGTTGGTACGCCTTCGGCAACGCTCATGGCCGGGCAACGTGCGCGAGTTGGCGAACCTGGCCGAGCGAGTGGCGGCGCTTGCCCCGGCGGTGGGATGGGAACACGCATGGAGAGTGGCGATCGCTGGCCAGCGCGCTCTCCCGGCCCGGCCGGGAC
>DLYX01000150.1:947-2778 GCA_003447545.1 Deltaproteobacteria bacterium
AGCGCGCTCTCCCGGCTCGGCCGGGACCGGCAGGAAGGCTGCACAAAGTCGTCGCCCTCCAAGGTCTGCCCCAGGCCGAATCCGGGAATAACCGGGTGAGCGAGCCGACCTCCCGAGAGCGGACCGACGCCGCGGCGATGAACTACCTCGAAGCCGAAAGCCTGCGGCAAGCGCTCGAGCAACATCGGTGGCGCCGCGAGGATGCGGCGCGAGCGCTGGGGATCTCGCGGGTCACTTTGTGGCGTCGGATGCGGCGTTGCGGCCTCGCGGACGAGAATTGAGGTTTATAAGCGGGCTCACGCGTCGGTGGGGGACATGCTATAATCTCCACCATGAGCTCGCTTGCGTGCAGTTATCTGGGTCTTCAGGACTACGCCACGGCGCGGCTCTATCAGGAAGGATTGGCGCGGCGGGTGGCGGCGGGAACGTATGCCGGCGGGATGCTTTTTCTCGAGCATCCCGCGCAGTTCACGATCGGCCGTCATTCGGTTCTGCCGGGTGAGGTCGAGGCTCGACTGACTGCGAGCGGTACGCCCGTCAGCCGCACCAATCGGGGTGGTGATCTGACGTGGCATGGCCCCGGACAGCTGGTGGTGTATCCGGTCCTGCCGTTGCGTGCGGCAGGGCGCGGCGTCCGGGCTTTCGTGGAAGGAATGACGCGGGGATTGCAGGAGGGACTGCGTCTCGAGGGCGTCGAAACATGGTGTCAGGCCGGGGCGCCCGGGCTCTTTGTCGACGGACCACCCGCCTCGCGAAAAATCGCATCGATCGGTCTCGCCGTGCAGCGCGGCGTGACCCTGCACGGGGCATCGGTGAACCTTGATTCTCGCGCTACCGAGGGCTTCATGGGACTGGCTCCGTGCGGGCTTGCGGGAGTGGTCGCAACGAGCGTGGAAAATGAACGTGGTGGCGAGGCGCCGAACCCGGAGGGTTTTGCGCGGCGACTGGCACCCTTGCTCGCAGATCGTCTGGATTTTTCCGCAGCTACTTTTGTTCCGCCTCCGGGCATGGAATCCTAGGGAAGGACCATGCGCATCGAAGAAATAATGGAAAAGTTCACCGCCGGCGACCGGCGCGGTCTGGCGAGGCTGATCAGCCTGGTCGAGAATCGCGCTCCGGGCGCGGCCGATGCGATGCAATCGGTCTATGGGCGTTGCGGGCGAGCCCGCGTGATCGGTGTCACGGGTCCGCCGGGGGCGGGCAAGTCCACCCTGACGGATGCGCTGATTCGGCGATTGCGTGAGCAGGGCAAGACCGTAGGCGTGGTTGCGGTGGACCCCTCGAGTCCTTTTTCGGGAGGGGCGATCCTCGGCGACCGGGTGCGGATGCAGGATCATTTTCTCGACTCGGGTGTCTTTATCCGCAGCTTGTCGACACGAGGCCGGCATGGAGGTCTCGCTCGACCCACGCGCGAGGTCGTTCATCTGCTCGATGCCTTCGGCTTTGATGTGGTCCTTGTCGAGACCGTGGGCGTCGGACAAACCGAGCTCGATGTGATGCGTCTGGCCGAGACCACTGTCGTCGTTCTGGTTCCCGAAGCGGGCGATACCATTCAGGTGATGAAGGCAGGGCTTCTCGAGATCGCGAATATTTTCGTCGTGAACAAGGCCGATCGCGAGGGGGCCCGCCGTCTGAAAAACGAGATCGACGTGATGCTGCATATGCGCCCCGCATCAGGTTGGTCGGTTCCGGTCCTGCTGACCGAGGCAACTTCCGGAAAGGGCGTCGACGAGCTGGTCTCCTCGCTCGAAGCTCATGCGGCTTCGGGCGCGACCGCACTGCGTCGTGGCGGTCGCGTCGAATGGCAGGAGGGTCTGCGAGAAGAGGGCCT
>DLYX01000199.1 GCA_003447545.1 Deltaproteobacteria bacterium
GCATCCCGCATCAATTTTTCGACCGGGTATTCCTTCGTATAGCCATACCCGCCAAAAACCTGAACGGCGTCGGTCGCGCATTTCATCGCCAGATCGGCACCATAGGCCTTGGCGATCGCCGAGGTGCTCGTCCGCTTGATGCCGTTATCGACTTCCCAGGCCGCCTTGAGCCACAAAAGCTTCACAGCTTCCTCGGCCATGACCATCTCGGCGATCATGAACTGCACCGCCTGATGCTGGGCAATCGGGACGCCAAAGGTTTTACGCTCGAGCGCATACGCTCGCGATTCCTCGGCGCAGCGACGGATAATGCCGCTACAAATGGCCGCGATCATCGGGCGGGATTTATCAAACGTCTCCATCGCAATCGCAAAGCCCTGACCGGGTTCGCCGAGAAGATTATCCGCGGACAGACGGACGTCCTCGAAAATTACGTCGGCTGTATCGGAAGCGCGCTGCCCGAGTTTATCTTCCTTCTTGCCGGAAGAGACACCGGGATGATCTTTGGGCACGACAAAAGCGGTGATTCCCTTATGCCGAAGCGACGGGTCGGTCGTGGCAAAGCCCGTATACCAACTGGCGTGGCTCGCGTTTGTGATCCACCGCTTCTGGCCATTGAGAATCCAGTCGTCTCCATCCTGAACGATCCGAGTTTGCATGCCGGCGACATCCGAGCCCGCTTCCGGCTCACTGCAGGCATAGGAAGCGAAAATCGGATCGGCAATCAGAGAACCGAGGTATCTCTCTTTCTGCGCGTCGGTTCCGGCAATCATCAAAGGCAGGGACGCCAGATGGTTCGCCATGATGCTGGTCGCGATCCCCGAGCAACCATAGGCCAGTTCCTCGGTCACAAGGCTTCCCCCAACGGTAGACAGACCAAGCCCGCCGAGGGATTCGGGGATTTCGACATTCATCAAGCCGACCTCCCAAGCCTCGCGGAAGACATCGGCAGGCCACTCCCCGGTCTCGTCGTATTTTGCCGCAACCGGGACGATTTTCTCGGCCGCAAAACGGCGGGCTGTCTGGATTAACGCTTCTTGCTCATCTGTCAGTGTCGGATCGAACATATCAATTACCTCAATTCTCTACCTTAGGGGCTGAACGCCTGTTGTTCCAGTGGGAAAGGACACCGGATCGCGGCTCTGGCTTCCTCGGCAAACGGGGCCAAACAGGGTAGAAGACTTCCGTGACAAGCAGCAAGGATTGGGGATTTGCCGAGAACCTGGACGGGATTCGCGGCGAGGTCGCGATCGCCGGGGTCGGCGAGTCCGAACATACGCGTGCCTCGGGCCGGACACCGAGTGAAATCACCGCTCAGGCCATCGAACGTGCCCTCGAGGATGCCGGCCTGCCTCCCGATCAAGTGGACGGACTGATGTGGAACTCCACTCTCGACGGATTCGATGGCCAGGCCTTCCGCGATCATTTCGACGTCCAGCAGGAAATTTGGGAATCCGACCAGGGCGGCGGCATGGTCTGGGCCGGGACCGCTCCGTATCAGGCAGCGCAAGCATTACGCAGGGGCCAGGCGAAATATATTCTCAATATCTTCTCGGTTGCCGGGGCTACCCAACGCGCCGACATGACCGGTGGACCCGGACAGTTCCACGCAGCCGAACTCTTCAAGCAAAACCTCGAATTGCCATTTGGCTGGTTTCCCCAACCCATCTATTTCGCCACCATTGCGCGCCGACATATGCACGAATTCGGGACCACCGAAGATCAGCTGGGTGCCATCGCGGTCGCTGGCCGTCGTCATGCGAACCATAACCCCGCCGCCGTGCTCCACGAGCGGCCACTTTCGCTGGAGCAGTATCGCGAGAGCCCCAAAATTGCCGACCCCTTCCGCAAGGAGGATTGCTGCCTGATCTCGGACGGCGGCGGCGCCTACTTGATGACCACCGCAGAACGCGCCCGCGACTTGCGACAGACACCCATCACGGTGGCCGGCGTCGGTCTGGGCACCTCGCATACAGGGATGCATTGGGCCGAACAAAGCGATTTCACCGCGACCCCGCAGGTCTTTGCCGCACCAGCCGCTTTTGCCATGGCAGACCTCTCGCCTGCCGATGTCGATGTCTTCAGCTGTTACGATCCGTTCACCATCGTCACATTGATGCAGCTCGAAGACATGGGCTTTTGCCCCAAAGGATCCGGCGGCGCCTTTGTCGAGGGAAAGCATCTGCATTTCGATGGCGGCGGTCTCCCCACCAACACGCACGGCGGAATGTTGAGCCATGCCTATGTTCTGGGGATCGCCCACGTGGTGGAGATCGTTCGACAATTACGCGGTCAGGCCGCAGCGCAGGTGCCGGACGCAAAGGTAGCCGTGTATGGCGGTTATACCGGGCCCCAGGCGTCCACGCTCCTTCTCGTTCGGGGGGATGCATGAGCCTGCAACGCGAGGACTTTCCCCTCCCGGATACCCGCTGGGAGCCTACGCGAAAATATTGGGAGGCCGCCGCTCGAGGGGAGTTGCGGATTCCGCAATGCGCCCGTTGCGGGCGGTGGGTCTGGTACCCGAAGGCAGACTGCCCGGACTGCTCCCATGCCGAGTTCATCTGGACGAAGCTCTCCGGGCGGGCCAACCTCTTCTCTCATGTCGTCGTGCGGCACGCCTTTCTTCCGCAGTATCAGAACCTGATTCCCTTTGTCCCCGCGCTGGTTGTTCCGGTCGAAGCGCCCGAGGTCAGAATCGCCACCCGCATCGTCGAAATAGAGCCTGAAGAGATCCAGATCGATATGCCCCTGCAGGTTGTCTTCGCACCCCTGCAATTCGATGGTGTCGAGGCGACCGTGGTCGCCCCCTTGTTTCAGCCCGCTCCCTAAAGGAGTCCGGCCAGCATCCGACGAACCGATTCAATATCCGGCACTCTTGTCGTGGCAATACTCCGGCCGTCCCCGACATGAATGGAGATAGCCCCCTCGGGCAAGGAGGCGAAAAGGTCCTCGTCGGTCTGGTCATCGCCCATCCCGACTACCATTGTTCCGTTCGCAAGTCCGTCCACCAAGGGCTTGACCACCGTACCCTTGTCCAGACCGAAGGGCCGTACCTCGATCACCTTGGCATCCGATACGATTTCCGCCGGAGAGTTGCTCAGGATTTGCGCCAGATGGGTGCGAATTTCGTTGGCCTGAAAGGCACCAAACTCGGCTTCCGCCCAACGGTAGTGCCAGGCAAGCGTTACCGTTTTTTCTTCGACAAGAGAGCCCGGCGTTCGCGCCGTGAAATTCTCGAGGATGTCGAGAACTCGCTGCCACCAATCCATATCTTCCGGCTTGGGTCTCGACTTCCACTGGTCGCTGTCCGCCGCCCGCGACCAGAATCCGTATTCGGCATGCAGGTCGATCTGGATCTCGCCAAACTGATTTTCGATCGTTTTTCTCGCCGCACCACTGATCAGATGAATCTCGGTATTGGGGCGAGCAGCCAATCGCCGCAAGAGATCAAGAATCTCATCGTCGGGTGTCGAAAGTTCGGGTACGGCCGCAACCGGGACCAGCGTGCCGTCGTAGCCGAGTAATAATTGGAGTTTCGGAGCGGCTCGCATGCTCTCGACCAAACTGGCGAGGTCCGGAGAGTCCGCCGCCATCCGCCCCACGGCTTCCTCACCCTCCACT
>DLYX01000145.1 GCA_003447545.1 Deltaproteobacteria bacterium
GAGGCTTCTCTGGAGAAGAAAGTTTCCGCATCTGCGGCTGCATTCGCGCACTGGCGCAAAGTGCCGCTGGCGGATCGGATCGCTCAAGTCGAAGAGGGATTGGCACGCTTCTCCGCTGCTGGAGACGAGATCGCCTTGAGCATTACCCAGCAAATGGGCAAGCCGCTGGCTCAGTCCGAAGGTGAGCATGCGACCTGTATCGCGCGGGCGAGACAATCGATTATCGATGCTCCTGTAGCTTTGGCAACGGACATTCTCGAAGCACCCGAGGGGTTTGATTATCGGATTGCGCATGACCCATTAGGGGTCGTTTTTGATCTGGCCGCCTGGAATTATCCGCTTCTGATTCCGATCAATGTTATTGCGCCGGCACTGCTCGCCGGCAATACGGTGCTCCTGAAGCATAGCGCGCGAACCCCTCTCTGCGCGCGTGCTTTGGCCGATGCATTTGGGGATCTGGATGTTCCTGATCTGGTGCAGGACCTGGTTCTGCGCCATGACCAGTCGACGAATTTGATCGGGGATCGGCGGATAGCTCACGTAGCCTTTACCGGATCCGTCGAGGGCGGTCGCGAGATCCACCGAGCGGTCGGGGAGCGATTCATTGATGCCGGGCTTGAATTAGGTGGCAAGGACCCTGCCTATATCGCGGAGGATGCAGATCTGTCGCAGGCCATCGCCGGGGTCGTGGATGGGGCTTGCTATAATGCGGGACAGTCCTGCTGCGCGGTGGAGCGGGTCTATGTGCATCGCTCGCGACACGCCGAATTTCTCGAGGGGGCTCAGGCTCTGCTCGACGCCTATCGTGCGGGGGATCCGCTCGATCCGGAAACCACGATCGGCCCCCTCGCCAGTGCCTCAGCGCCCGCGTTTCTTCAGGAGCAAGTCGAGGAGGCTGTGTCGCGAGGGGCACGGGTCGTGACCGGGGGGCAGAGTCTTGGGGACCATCCACGATTCTACCCGCCGACGCTTCTCGACGGTGTGCCCAACGATGCTCGCGTCATGCAGGAAGAGAGCTTTGGTCCCTTGCTACCCGTTCTGTCGGTCGATTCGGATCAGGAAGCGCTTGCCTGCATGAACGATAGCGCGTTCGGGCTGACTGCGAGCGTCTGGAGCGCGGATTCCGAGAGGGTCGATGCTTTGGCCGCCGACCTGATCACCGGCACCGTATTTCAGAATCGATGTGACTATCTGGAGCCGGCTCTTCCCTGGACGGGCGTTGGAGATAGCGGCAAAGGGTCGACGCTCTCGAAATATGGTTTTCATGCACTGACACGACGGAAGTCCTTGCACTTCCGCCGGTGAAACTTTGCCGGGAATGGTTTCGGGGCGGCGGGCGGCAACTATAGGGCAGTGCCTGCGGTATCGATTCCCGATCGCATCACCTGTCCCGGCGTGGCGCCGGTAGGCTCCCCGTCGACGAGGATGTCCACCCCGGCAACGATGACGCGGGAGATCCCTTCAGCCTCGGCATAGAGCCTGGCTGCACCGCCAGGCAAGTCCTCTCGTGTATGAACGGGCCCGGCGCCGATTGTGTTTTCGTCGAATATGACGAGGTCAGCATGCCAGCCTTCGGCGATCCTGCCGCGGTCCGTGAAGCCATAGAGTCGCCCGGGAATGTCGGTGAGTTGGTGGACGGCTTCTTCGAGCGAGAGAAGTTTTTTCTCGCGGACCCCGGGCCCCAGAAGCATGGTCGATACCGCAAAGGTGTCGATCATATCCAGATGCGCGCCTGCGTCGGAGGCTCCGATGACGGTGCGTTCGTCCTGCCAGACTTTGGCGCGCAGGTTCCAGCTTTGCTCGTCATCCCCCGGCATATCGGGTTTGAATGAGGTCTTGAGTTTGTCGGCCACCGCGATGTCGAGCATCGCATCGAAGGTCGTCTTGTTCTCTGCCTGCGCGATCTCGGCGACCGTACGGCCCTCATGGGCTTTTGTTGCGCTACTGAAGGCCTCATCGATTCGGTAGATCCCCCAGTTGGCGAAAAACCCCATCGCTCCGGCATCGGGGGAGGCGGCACGTTCGGCGAGGTCGGCGCGGACCGTGGGGTCGGCGAGTTTCTCGATACGCTCGGGCAGGGGGAGTGCGATGATCTCGGCAAAGCCCGGCAGCGCATCGAAGATGAACCCCGAGACAAAGTTGAGCCGGAGGGACATGACCTGAGGGAGCGTCAGGGCGATCACGCGACCCCCACGCTCTGCCGCAAAGTCGGCGGCTCCCAACTGGTGTGCGGGATGATCGGGCTGGTAGGAGTTCACCACCAGCACGTTCCAATTCAATGCGCGCTGGGAGGCGCAGGAGAGGTCGGCCATCATTTCCTGCTCGGCAGGTTGGAAGGGGCCCACCCCGGGCAGGAATTCGAGGCTGGTGCCCTCATGCTCCCGGAGCGCGCCTGCCAATGCGATCAATTCCTCACGGGCAGCATGGCGCGAGGGAACCGGCTGCCCGTCTCCATCATTATGGGTGGGCGCCACGGAGGAGGAGAAGCCGAGCCCGCCGCCGCGCAGGGATTCATGGAGGAGTTCGACCATGGCCGCGATCTCCTGCTCATCGGCTTCATGGCCGACGGCCTTCTCGCCCATGACGACGCGTCGCAAGGCCGAATGTCCGACCATGAAGCCGGCATTGATAGCGAGGTCTTCCTCGAAGCTCTCGAGATACTCGGCAAAGCTCGTCCAATTCCAGGGGACGCCTTGCTGCAGCGACTCCAGCGGCATTCCTTCGACGCGTGCGAGCATGCGGGTAAGGTAGTCCCCGGCATCGGGTGAGAGCGGCGCGATGGAGAATCCGCAGTTCCCACCGACGACTGTGGTCACGCCGTGGTTGGAGGACGGGCTGAGGGTAGGATCCCAGAAAACCTGAGCATCATAATGAGTGTGGATATCGATGAAGCCGGGGGCCACGATCTGGCCGCGGATGTCGAGCACTCGATCGCTGCTTTTGGAAGAAAGATCACCGACAGCTGCGATCCGGCCGTCGCGGAGACCGATATCTGCCTGGTGTCGTGGGCTTCCGGTCCCGTCCACGATAGTTCCATTCCTCAAAAGGGTATCAAAGTCTGCCATGCGCTCTCGGTCCTCGGCTTACCCGCAACTGGCGAGTTCGGTGAATCCCAGCATTAGTCCGTCGAGGCTTGGGTGGTCAAGGTGGTGGCGGTTTCGGAGCAGTTTACCCGTGAAAAAACCTCTACGATTCGTGCTTGTCGCATTCTGGCAGGAGGTGCTCGGAGCCATTGTCAGAGAGGGGCGTTGTGTTTTTCTCCCGCAAGACAATCGT
>DLYX01000524.1:0-5643 GCA_003447545.1 Deltaproteobacteria bacterium
AGCGAGGGGCAGAGTAACTGCAGAGGGTGGACAATACGGAACGAGTGACCAAAGCTTGCGCGTGTGCCAACGTGGCGCTCGTGAAGTACTGGGGCAAGCGCGACCCCGAAGCGAATTTGCCGGCAGTCGGGAGCATTTCCCTGACGCTCGAAGGGCTCGAGGCCGAGGCGACCATTTCGATGCGTCCCGCCGATCGCTTTACGAGCCGCGGCAAGACGGTCCCTGGAAGGGCATACGACCAAATGGTCAGTTTTCTGGACTGGGTCGCCAGAACGTACGATAGCGAGACCCCGCTGGCAGTAAATATAGAGACGAATTTTCCGGTCGCGGCCGGTCTGGCGTCCTCCGCAGCCATCTACTGCGCAACAGCCACTGCCGCGCTTTCGTTCCTCGAGGTATCTGCATCCCGTCGCGAACTCTCGGCGATCGCTCGACGGGGATCCGGCTCCGCCTCTCGTTCGGTTTTCGGAGGCCTCGTCGAATGGCACCGTGGCACCGACCCTGGCGGCGACGACTCCTTCGCGGATCCTCTCCTGCCAGCCGAAGACTGGGCGCTCGGAATGGTCGTTGCGATCCTGGACGAAGGCCAAAAGAAAACATCCTCTCGCGATGCGATGCAGCACGTCGCCGAAACCTCACCTCTCTACTCTGGATGGCTGGCCGCACAGGAAGATGACCTCGAATCGATGCGTCACGCGATTCATGCCCGGGATTTTCCGACCGTCGGCAGAATCACCGAGGAAAGCACGCTGCGCATGCACGCAGTCACCATGGCCGCTCGACCGGCCGTCCTTTATTGGCAACCGGCAACCTTGCACGTCATGGAAGCGGTACGCGAACTGCGCGCGACGGGCCTCGACGCCTACTTCACAATGGACGCAGGGCCTCAAGTCAAAGTTCTCTGTCAACAACAAGATATGGGGGCCGTGGCAGCGAAGCTCGAATCGGTCCCCGCCGTCCTGCGGGTTTTACAAGCTCGCGCCGGCAGTGGTGTTCGTGTTCTTGAGGGCAAGGCCCCTTGGAAATAAGCGCCAGCGCTCCCGGAAAGCTATTCCTGCTCGGCGAGTACGCCGTGACGGCCGGTGAGCCCGCCGTTCTTTGCGCAACGGACAGGCGGTTGGAATGCCAGATTTCCGCGCGCTCCGGGTCCGGTCAGATCCGGATCATCCGCAAAGGTGGGGAATCCTACCTTTGTCCTCCGAATTTGGAAGAAGTGAACAGAGCCCCCGAGAGCATGCGCTTCGCCGTGGCCGCAGTGCAGGTCGGGTGTCGCGCAGCAGGGATCGCAGATCTGGACCTCGAAATTGCCCCCGCCGAAACCCTGGACCGAGGCACCCCAAAAGTCGGCCTTGGAGGCAGCGCCGCGATCACGGCGGCGATTCTCGCCGGAGTCGCCGAACTCCCGGGCGCGGCATCGATTCGAGACCAAACTCGCCGCATCACGCTCGGAGTTCAGGCACACCGACTGGCACAGCAGGGAGGCTCCGGTGCCGACGTCGCGGCCATCACCACAGGCGGGTTGGCCTGGGTGGAAGGCATTGGCGACGCACCACCGCCCCGCAATATCAGCGAAGCGGCGCGTACGAATCTGCCTGATCTTTCGGTCGCCCCACTCGAGCTCCCGGCGGGTTTGGACCTCCGGGCCCTGGCGACCGGACGACCCGCGCGCAGCGGCCCACGCGCAGCACATTTTCGCCACGCACTTGCAGGACACGGCCCCCTGAGCGAGGCGGGCGCGCAAGCCCTGCGCGCCTGGAACACGTGCATGACCGAGGCCACCCAGGATTTCCGGAAGGCTTGCTTGAACAACAACGCGGATCTCGCACTTCGAGCACTCGCAGACGGTGGGGAACTCTTCGCACGCCTTCCGGTGATTTCCGGCATACCGGTCTGGAGCCCGGAACTGCGTCGATTGCAAGCGCGTAGTCGCGCAGAGAGCGCATTGTCCATCAAGCCCTCGGGAGCGGGCGGCGGTGATTGCGCCGTTGCGCTCATCCGTGCACCGGAGCCGCCGTTCTGGCAAAAGGACACGGTGATTAATTCCCTTGGAACCGTTGCTCTGAAAACCACCGGAAACGGTGCTGTAGCGCAACAGGAGAGCACACGATGAGCGGCCGAAAAAAATCCACCGCGGAAGACCTTCTGGCCGAACGCAAGCAGGACCATCTGGACCTATGCCTGCGCGAAGATGTCGGCACCGAGCACAAAACCACCCTTTTGGAAGAGGTCGAACTCATCCACGAAGCCTTGCCGGATGTCTCCTATGATCAACTCGACACCACCAGAAAGTGGTTGGGCAAGACGTTGGCGGTGCCTCTGATCATTACAGGAATGACGGGGGGCACACGTCAGGCCTTCGCGGTGAATCGCGATATGGCGAAAGTCGCAGAAGCCTGCGGAATCGCATTCGGAGTGGGAAGCCAACGAGCAATGCAAAGCCGTCCCGACTCGGCCTGGACCTACGAGGTCCGCAAATACGCACCGACGACCATCGTCCTTGCGAATATCGGGCTTGGGCAGGCCTGCACCATGAAACTTCCGGAATATACTCCGCTGATCGATTCTCTTGAGGCAGACGGCCTCTGCCTCCATCTCAATGTAGGTCAGGAAATGATCCAAACCGAGGGCGATCGAGATTTCCGTGGAGGCCTGCAAGCTTTCCGTCGCTTGAAGAGAGGCCTTCAAGTTCCCGTGATCGCCAAGGAAACGGGCTGCGGAATCTCCCGTGCCACCGCCGTTCGGCTCAAGGAGGCCGGGATCCGCAACCTCGACCTTTCCGGGGCAGGAGGAACCTCCTGGATCCGGATCGAGGCCCTGCGCGAAACTCCTGGTCAGGGCCCCGGCGAAGTGTACCGCGAGTGGGGCATCCCGACGGCCGGCAGTCTTGTGCAGGTGCAGGGTCTGGGCCTGACCACGATCGCCAGCGGTGGAATTCGTACCGGCCTCGATATCGCTCGCGCCATCGCGCTCGGAGCGAACATCGCCGGCGTCGCTCTCCCGGTGTATCAAGCCTACCGAGCGGGTGGGGTCCCGGGCGCGATGGAATTTGTCGAACAGTTGGTACACGAACTCAAGATCGCGATGCTCTTGACGGGTAGCAAGAACCTGCGAGAGCTGGGCAAGACCGACCACATCCGGGGGCCCAAGCTTCGGCAGTGGGAGACCGCCCCCTCCAAGCGGGGGAAAGGCGCTCGATGAAACACAAACAAGAGTCTAGAATCTCGGGCTTTCACAGGCTTTCCATTGCCGACCGCCAGGAGGAATTGGCCAGACGTTGGGATTTGAACCCGGAAGAAATGGCGGATCTGCGCAATGAAGCGCCGCTCGCCCTGTCGCGCGCGGCACAACTGACCGAAAACACCGTGGGCATTTATGCACTCCCAATGGGGGTCGCACTGAATTTTCGAGTGGATGGCGAGGACCGTTTGGTCCCGATGGTTACCGAAGAGCCCTCCGTCATCGCTGCAGCCTCGAACGCGGCCCGTCTGGCACTTGATGGAGGTGGCTTTCGAGCCGAGAGCGACCCATCCTCCATGATCGCCCAAATCCAACTGGTCGATGTCCCCGACCCAGAACAAGCCAAGGCTTCGATCGAAGCCGCCAGTGGCACTTTGATGGCGCGGATCGACGCGCTGGCGCCGGGCATGGCGCGACGCGGTGGGGGCGCGCGGAGCATCGACGTCCGGATTCTGCCCGCGCCCATGGAGCATACCTTTGTCGTGGTCCATCTCCATATCGATGTTGGCGACGCGATGGGCGCAAATGCAATCAATACCATCGCCGAGGAATTGGCACCGGAAATCGCGGCGCTTTCAGGTGGCAGGGCCCACCTCCGCATCCTCTCCAACTTGCCGGACCGGCGAGTCTCGCGAGCCGAGGCCCTCTATACGTTTGCAGCTCTGGAGATGCCGGATCGCTCCGGTGCCGAAGTCGCCCGCGCTATCGAACTGGCGAGCCTCTTTGCCGAGGCCGACCCCTATCGCGCAGCCACCCATAATAAAGGCATCATGAATGGCATTGATGCGGTCGCCATTGCCACCGGGAACGACTGGCGCGCCCTGGAAGCCAGCGCCCATGCCTTCGCGGCACAGAAAGGCAGCTATACAGCGCTGTCTACATGGCGGGTAACGGAGCAGGGACTCCGCGGCCGAATCGAAATTCCGATCGCCGTAGGCGTGGTCGGCGCGACGGTCGACGGCAATCCACGAGCGCGCCTCGCACTGAAACTTCTTGGCTGCGAGAAGGCCACCGAACTCGCTTCCGTGATGGCCGCGGTCGGCCTCGCACAGAACTTCGGGGCTCTTCGCGCCCTGGCGACCGAAGGCATCCAGAAAGGTCATATGGCGCGGCACGCGCGAGCAGTCGCATCTGGGGCCGGGGTGCCCGACGATCGCGTCGAGGAGATCGCCGAGCTCCTGATCCAAAAGGGCGAGATCAAAATTGAGGCTGCGCGACGCTTGCTTGCCGAGGATGCGAAGGCCTGACGGCCCCCGTTCGACCCGGATGTCACAATTCAGAGCGGAGAGAGCAACGGGGTGGGCTTCGGGCAAAGTCATCCTCCTGGGCGAGCATGCAGTCGTCCACGGCAGCCCCGCAATCGCGGCAGGGCTGGAGCAGGGCGTCGAAATCTCCTTGCAGCCGGCAAGGGAACAGGCACGCGATGTGCCCACGGGTGCTGATCCGCGTCTGGCGGAGGCATTCCGACAAGCCGCCTCTCTTACCGGAATCCCCGATAGCATCGGTCTTTCCTTGTCGATCCGGAGCGAGTTACCCGAGGCGGTCGGCTTCGGCAGCTCCGCAGCGCTCGCGGTCGGTCTCGTGCGAGCCTGTCTGGCCGGGCAAGAGGAGATCTGGTCGAATGCAGAGGTGGCCGTGGCCGCCAATAGCATCGAGAAAATCTTTCACGGCCGGCCCTCGGGGATTGACGCGACAACAGCGGCGATGGGAGGCGTGCTGCGCTTCCAGATCGGTCCGCCGCTCGCCTACGAGAACGTGCCCCTGGGCGCTGAACTGGTTTTACTGCTCGTGGAGACCGGCACCCGGCACACAACCTCATCGACAGTCGGTGCGCTGGGGGACCGGGCACGCGCGCAGCCCGCAATCTATCAGCCAGTCTTCGATGCCATCACCGCGCTAGTTGGCGAGGCTGATCAAGCGCTCCGTGCCGGGAACCTCGCTTTCCTCGGCGATGCCATGACCATGAATCACGGATTGCTCCGCGCGCTCGGGGTTTCGACGAGCGAACTGGACGACGCGGTCGAAGTCGCTCTCGAGGGAGGCGCGCTCGGCGCCAAACTGACAGGTGCCGGCGGTGGCGGCGCGATCCTCGCGCTCTGCGGCGAAAACGCCGCAGAGATCCAGCAAATTCTGCAGCAAGCCGGCTACAGGACCAGCCTGTCTCGATTTGCAGCAAGCCCCGGTGCATGATTCGAATCAATCCATGGGCAAATCATCGAGAAAGTCAGGACAGAAGAAACGATCGGCAAAGCCTGAGGCCACCGAGCCCGAGGCCTCGAATCCGGACGCCGATCGATTCGTCCTTCCGATCGTGGTTGCCGTGAGTGCGCTGGTTCTGGTCACCGCCGCGCTCACCGATCAATGGCGTGGGGCGGTGATCACCGAGATCCAAGTCCTTGTCGTCGG
>DLYX01000524.1:5925-7412 GCA_003447545.1 Deltaproteobacteria bacterium
ATCACCGAGATCCAGGTCCTTGTCGTCGGGGCCGTGGCCTGGTGGGGCCTGCGGGCCTGATCCCCTCCGCTTGAGGGGCTCCGTCGAGGCCATTTTCGCCCACATGGAAGCAAACAGCTTGCTCTGCTAAAGGTCGGGCAGGGAGCTCCATGAATTCGGGGCCTTTGAGCAACGAATGAACGAAGAAACAACTGAAGCCCCATCCATCCCGGTCGCGACCCACCGCTCCGAGGAGGTAGAAATCGTCCGCTTTGACGAGCTGGACCTGCCCGACGAAATGCAAAAGGGTATCGCGAAAGCCGGATTCGAGAATTGCACCCCAATTCAGGCCAAAACGCTGCCAATCACGCTTGGTGGGAAAGATGTCGCTGGTCAGGCACAAACCGGCACCGGCAAAACGGCGGCCTTCCTGATCAGCGTATTCTCTCGACTGCTGCTCAACAAACGTGAGCGCAAAAAAGGAGCGCCACGCGCTCTGGTCATCGCGCCCACCCGCGAGTTGGCCATCCAGATCGGAAACGACGCGAAACTTCTGGGAGCGGAAACCGGATTTAAAGTTCAGGTCGTTTACGGCGGAGTGGATTATCGCAAGCAGCGCGAAGATCTCGCCGAGGAAGTCGATCTTCTGATCGGAACGCCGGGCCGCTTGATCGACTATTACAAGCAGCACGTCTACGATCTTCGCTCAATCGAAACCGTCGTAGTTGACGAAGCCGATCGCATGTTCGACATGGGCTTCATCAAGGACCTGCGTTTTTTGATGAAACGTTGCCCACCCCCGGAGGAGCGCCAGTCCCTGCTATTTTCGGCCACACTCTCGTTCGATGTGATGGAGCTCGCCTTCGTCTTCATGAATGACGCGGTCAAGGTCGAGATTCAGCCGGAACAGGTCACCGCCGAAAAAGTCGAGCACGTACTTTACCACGTGGGCCAAGACGAAAAGTTCCCGACACTTTTCGGCCTCTTGAAAAAGGAACAACCCGAGCGCACGCTTGTCTTTACGAATATGCGCCGCATGGCCGACGACATCGTCCGAACTCTGGAACTGAACGGCTATCGAGCCGAACAGATCACCGGCGATATCGACCAGCGCAAGCGGATGCGAATTCTTGAGGAGTTTCGCGAAGGGACCGTGCCCATTCTTGTCGCTACGGACGTCGCCTCACGCGGGCTCCATATCGAAGATGTCTCGCATGTCATCAACTTCGATCTTCCCCTCGACGCCGAAGACTATGTGCACCGCGTCGGGCGCACAGCACGCGCAGGCGCTTCAGGTACAGCGATCTCTCTGGCGTGTGAACGTTACGTCGAGGGACTTGAAGCGATCGAAAAGTACGTCGGTTTCAAATTGCCATACGACTTCCCGGACAGCGAACTTCTGGTCGAATTCAAGCGCGCGCCTCGTCGACCGCGCAAGCCTGGCCCCGGTGGGCGAGGAGGACGCCCCGGCGACTCGCGTGGACGCGGCGGCAGTAGCGGCGGCAATC
>DLYX01000093.1 GCA_003447545.1 Deltaproteobacteria bacterium
TGCAGGTTCGATTCCTGCCGGGCGCGCTTTGAAAAGCCCCTGCCTCGCAGGGGCTTTTCTATTTTCAGCCCCGCAGGACCCGCGCCACCCAATTGCATCAGCGTCCGCCCCCGCAGCCCGGACTGACTTTGCCTGAATCGGTCGAAAAAACCGGAATATCGACTTTCGGACTCTGGCTACATCTCGAATTCCCGGTCAACATTTTGCCTCCATGAAGGAACCGACGGGGGGCGAATCGATGAACATCAAAAGAGCATGCAGTGGCCTGATCACTCTGGCGCTGGTCCTCCTCACCGGCGGTCCCGCTGACGCCAACCGGCCGCTGGCCGGGAGATCCCTGCGAGTGGAACCAACCGAAGGCGGATCCCGCAGCCTTGTCGTGCTGAAGTCGGCGAAGACGACGGCTCTCGCTACCACCGATCCCCTCCCGGATCCGCGCATCCAGGAAACCAGTATCCTGGTGCGCTGGTCCGGCGGCGCCCCCGTTCACGAGGGCCGAACCGAGCGAATCCTGCTGGATCCGACCAAATGGAGCGCGCTGGGCCAACCGGCCGGCAGTCGGGGCTGGCGCTACCACGACCCTTCCGCCGCAAGAGGCGGCATTCGCTCGATCTCCCTGCGGCAGACCGCGCGCAGCGGCAGTCTGCGATGGACGGCGCGAGGCCCCGGTTGGGACTGGCCCATGACCGGCCCGCTGGCCTCGATGGACCTCGACTTGCAGATAGGGGACCAGCGGCTGTGCTCGTCTTTCGAGGCGGACACCGCCGAAACGCGGATCAATACGACAGCCGGTCGTCTCTCGGCGCGCGCCATGCCCGGTCCTGCGCAGTGTGGCTCAGCGGTCTGCGGCAACGGTTTGGTGGAGGGGCCTGAATCCTGCGACGACGGAAACCTCTCCGAGACGGACCTCTGTTCGAACGACTGCGCGCGGGAACAGGGCCCTGCACCCGAGGACCCGGCGCCCGGCACGACTCTGCTCTTCGAGAACAACCGCCTTCACCTGGTAGGGCCCTCCACCGCCTTGCAGCCAGGCCGTCTCGAGATCGAGCCCGGCACTGCCGGACGATTTGACAGGCTGCCTCTCGGACCGACCGCGCTTGTCTATGAGGCGGATATGTTGACCGCCTCCCATGCGCCCGATCTGGGTCCAAGCTCGCTGTGGGTTTACCTCGACGGCAGCACCACCAACGGAATCTATGCGCAGGCCCGAATCCTTTTCGACTTCGAGGATGACGGCATCGTCGACCGCGAGGAGCTTTTCACAGCCGCTCCCGCGCACGCAAATCGTGGCCTCGACCTCTACGACTCCCCACGGTTTCCGCGATTGACGGCGATCGGAGCCTATCGAGACCTTGAAAATGGACGCATCCGCATCGAGTTTCGTAACCCGCTGATGCCGCCCCGCGAAGGCCCCGAGATCCGCACGGGTGAGCCCGTCTCCTCCCATGCAGCGTCGCATATTCGCGTACCCTTCGTTTTTTCCGAAATCGAAAGGATCGTCGAGGATACGCCACCCCTGCCCGCCCTGTATCCCGAGAGCATCCTATGTCCGGCCGAGGGGGACGCTCGCTGCGCCGCCGTACGCACCGGTGGCATCCTGGCGCCGGAAGCACGACGACTCGCCAGAGAGGCCGGTCTCGACGCTTTCCGATTTCAGGGCAACCACGGATCGTGCGCTGGATGTCATGTGCCCGATGGATTTGATTTGGCGATCATCGGCTACCGCGATGAAGACATCCGTCGCCGGGCCCTCGAGCACGTCTCGGCGGAGAAATCCGAGGCCATCGTGGAGCTGGTCCGGATACAGCGGGAAGAGCACGCACTTACCCAGCTCTTGCACCCCGCGAAATTCCGCCCGCTGCAGCCCGGCTTTGCCGCACTCCCCGGCAACACACCCCGGGAACGCGATTTTGCATTCTTGCGACACCTCGCCGAGGAGCAGAGTCTGATCCTGCTCACGGATGTGATCGATTCTCGCGCCAAGGCAGAGCTCGCCGAGCAACAACTTCTGGCACTCGATGTCCATAAATTGCAGATCGGCGTTCGACTCGACCGCTGGTCAGAGGACACCTTCCACGGGCCCAGCCATATCGGTCAGGATCCAGACGATTCCGCTGGCAATACTGGCCAATCGGCCAGCGTCGCCGAATGGCTGCCGAACCTGGCAACCGAGCCCCTTCCCGATCAGGACGAAGCCTTCTACGCGAGCTTCGACCGCTATGCCGAAAATCCGACGGACCTTGCTTTCTGGAGGTTCTACGACAGGATTCGGGAGAACACCGGGAGCCATGAGACCTTACTCACGCCTGCTGACCAAAGAGCCTTCACCTGGATGCAGACGAAATACGAGGCCATTCAAGTCATGGGCCATATGCTGCGCCGAGGGACTCTGGCGGCTCCCGATACAACAATTGACCAGCCAGGCGGAACCGATGAGGCCAGCTTGGCAACCTCCATCGCGAGGAATCCCTTCTGGCGGGTGGGCGACCTGATTCGCCAGCACCCACTCAACTGCAACCACCCCGACGGTTGCACCACTTTTCCGGAATTCGTCCCCGCCGAGTCCCGCGAGCGCGAGCAGAATATCCAATCGCGGATACTGCAGCGGGCCTGGTTTTGGGCCGGTTGGATGGTCGACGATGCCTTGCTGCGTTCCGAGGATGATTTTGCGACAATCTCCGGCGACTACTTCTACCCGCTGCACCACGGCGTCTGGAATGGGCATTATGCCTTTATCACCGCTCGGATGTCGGCCCTGAAAGCGAACGCCGCGGCCAAAATTCGGCCTTGGCACCACGCCCGTGCCGGACACGGCAAATGGGCCAGCATTCGGCCCTTCCTGGTCTTCAAGCACAGCGAATTCCAGCGCCCGATGGTCGGCAAGAGCGACCCCAGATACTTCTGGAACCAACGATTGATGAGCAACCTCGCTCGCATGTGGCTGTATCTGGTTCATGCCGACCTGGAACGATCCGGCAGCGCTTTTGATCGGGAGGGCACCGCCAAGGCGATGAACTTCGTGCGGCTCAACTGGCTGGATAGCGTCGACCCCGGTGGCGACCGGGCGGCTACCGACCAGCTATTCAGCGAGATTGTCGCCATGCTTCGTGAGGCCGACGAACTGCGCGAGCAGCACCACACAGACGACCTGTATGACTACCTGCCTGTCGATGCCGTCGTCCTGGACTGAGAGATGGACGAGTTCCTTCTGCGCAGACACGCCGGAACACGGGAGCAACGCGACCCGGCACATCCTCTATCCCGACGGCGACTGGAAAGCCCGACCCCAAAGACGCGTTCGCGGCATCGGAATCATTAGTCGTTTCGCAGGCAGCCCTCTGATAGGCTCCTGCCATACCGATGGTCGCGACTGGTCCCGATAGCTCAAGCCCTGCCGAGATCCGGCTGGAGGATGTGTCGATGTCCTTTGGCTCTCGCTCGGTCCTGAATGACTTCAGCGGTTGCTTTCCGGCGGGGAAAATCAACGTCGTACTCGGGGGCAGCGGTGCGGGGAAAAGCACTCTGCTGCGATTGATCGGGGGCCTCATCGCCCCCGATTCGGGAACCATCGAGGTCGCCGGCACATCGGTCGTCCGGTCCAATCCGCGCGAATTACGCGCCGTCCGCGATCAGGTCGCAATGCTTTTTCAGGGCGGCGCCCTCCTCGACTCGCTGAACGTCTTTGACAATATTGCCCTCCCTCTCCGCGAGCATACCGCGCTCACCGCGGGGGAAAT
>DLYX01000648.1 GCA_003447545.1 Deltaproteobacteria bacterium
ATGGAGGCCGACGTCCCGGCGTCGCCGCGGGACCGGGCGGAAGGCTGGCGTTACCTCCTGCGTTTTGTGGCGGCCTCGATTCGGGCGACCATCGTGGCTGGCGATCCGGAATATCCTGAATTCGGTCGTGTGATCGAACGTGGTCTGGCTTGGGGCCTCGACAACCCCGACTGTAATTATTCCATGACCCGGATTCGTGGGGATGCCATCTATCGAGTTGCGGGTAGCACAGGTTCGGCGAGACACTTTGAATATCAGGTAAACACCGGTCATTTCGGTGATGGCAACGTGGGCGGTTGGGAAACCGTCTCGTCCCTCCACCGAGACGAACTCGAAGTTGATCGTGATGGAAATTTTGAGCTGATCCTCTCAGCCGAGGAGCAGCCCGGAAATTGGCTGTCTCTCAACCAGCACGCGTCCCTCTTGTTTCTGCGGCAATATTTTTCCTCATGGGAGTCCGAGATTCCCGCCCGTGTTTTTGTGGAAAGAGTGGGTGCCGCCTACCCGGAGCCGGAACTAACCCCGGCGCGGCTCGCGCCGCGCATCGATGAGTTGATCGAATGGCTCTCGAAGGGCTTGCGCGGGTGGGAGGCGATGAGTCGTCTGATTTTGGCAACCGAGTCAAATGCGGTCACTCTGACCGAGCCGATGGAGGGCAACGCCGGATTGCGCGGTCAGGCTTATGGCCTGGGGCACTTTCATTGCGAGCCAGATCAGGCCGTGATTCTGGAGTTCCGGCCACCCCAATGTCGCATGTGGGGCGTTCAGCTTTGCGGTTGGTTTTGGGATAGTCTCGATTTTGCAACGCGCCAATCTTCGTTGAATGACTCGCAGGCGATTCTGGATGACGACGGCGTCTTTCGGGGAGTGATCGCTCATGAGGATCCGGGCGTTGCAAACTGGCTGGACCCGGTAGGCCGCGTCGAGGGTTCATTGGGGGTGAGGTATTTGTTCCCCGGAGAAGTTCCCCAGCCATCTTTCCGTGTCGTTCCGGCGGCCCGATTGCGCGGGGAGCTTCCTGGGTCGACCACCTTGGTCGATGTCGGGCAACGGCAGCGGGCGCTCGAGAGAAGACGTCGGTCAGTCCAGCTCCGTTACGGCTATTGAAGTGCGGGCAGCTCCCGACGCTTGCGCCAATGGGCGTACTGGTAGAGGTGCTCCAGGGCGGTGACGGCGCGCCAGGAAGATGGATACGCAAGTACGCCGCGCTCGATCATTCCTGCAGGTGCCTGGTTCTCCGGTTGGCAGTCGACGAGTTCGGTTGCCATGAGGATCGGCTTGCCGAACTCCTTTTCGCAGTCGACAGCGAGCTTCGCGTAGCGGGCGTCTTGCCGGAAGTGGAAATCCACAATCCTCTCGAGACCGAATTCGGGGTAGAAGCGGCCGTTTTTCTCCATCAGCCCAAGATTGGACTGAATGCCGGCTCCAAGGAAGATGATCGCATCCACAGCGGGATGACCAGCCGCGAGGCGCATGCATTCGGCAACCGTATCCCGAGTCTCGGACCCTGCGAGGTCGGCCGGGTTGTTCCGGCTCCAACGAGGCGGCAGGCGCTCGTCAAAGGCTGCACGAAGATCTTCGGGGATCGGCATCAATTCGAGATCACGTGATTGTGTGAGCCGGTCAGCGGTCACGACGCCCCAGCCACCGGCGGTCGTCAAGACGAAAACATTGGGTCCTCGTGGCAAGGGGTGAGTGGCGAAGCTGGCCGCGGCCTCAAAGGCTTCTTCGAGGGAATGAGTGCGGGTGATGCCGGCTTGCCGGCACATACCGTCAAAGACTCGATCGTCGCTTGCGAGCGCGCCCGTATGAGAAGCCGCTGCTCGTTGGCCTCCGCTGGTGGCCCCTCCCTTCAGGACAACCAGAGGTTTTTGTTCTGTCATGCCCCGGGCCTTTTCGAAAAACTGTCGGCCGTCTTCGATCCCCTCGACATAGGTGAGACCGACCCGGGTTTCGTCGTCGACGCCGAAATATTCCAGAAAGGCCTCGAGTCCCGTATGCGCGCAATTGCCGGCGGAGATGGCGCGACTGACACCAACACCAGTTTTATGGGCATAGTTCTGCAGCGACTGGATAAAGCCTCCCGACTGGCTGGCCAGACCGATATGCCCCCGGGGCGGGTAGGGTGCGATGATCTGCGCGCATAGATCGCTTGGGGTGGAGATCACGCCCTGACCATTTGGCCCCGCGACGAGGATCCCGAGCTCATTCGCGAGACGAGCAAGTTCCTCCTCGAGCGCTTTGCCTTCCTCGCCGAGCTCCCCAAAGCCTGCGGCTGCGATGAAGGCCGCCCGGATTCCCTTGCGAGCCGAAATACGCAGCATATCGGGGATCGTGCGGGGCGGGGTGCAGATGAAGACCAGATCCGCTTCGTTCTCCGGCAGGTCCTCCAGCGACGATAGCGCCTGTCGACCGAGAACCTCGCTCCCTTCTCGGTTCATGAAGAATACCTTGCCCTGGTAGCCCTCGCTCAGCACGTTGTGGGCGGCGACAAAACCAAATTTCCCCGGGTGGCTCGATGCTCCGGCAATCACGATGCCCTTTGGATCAAATAGTGGCTGAAAGCGGTCCTGCAGGGTTTTGGCGTTGTTCACGATTTCACCTCCACAAGCGCGTCCACGGCAATGGGAGAGCCCTCCGAAATGATCAAGGGGTTGATGTCTATGGAAACAATCTCCTCGGAATTCTGCGCAATCCGGGAGAGGCCAAGCAGGATCGCCACCAGCTCGTCCCGGTTCACTTCCGGTTCTCCGCGGAATTCCCGGAACCAACTTTGGTGCTCGAGGTTCGCAATCATGTCTTCGGCGTCCTGGCGGGAAAGCGGGATCAGGCGGAAGGTCACATCGGCGAGGGCTTCGGCGAAAATCCCGCCGATCCCGAGCATGACACATTTGCCGAAGGTCGGATCGACCAAGGTGCCCGCGATCAGTTCCCGGGTGCCGCCGACCATGGGCGCGATCAAAACCCCGCGTGCTCCATCTTCGGGTTGCGCGCTCGCCAGCAAGGCCTCGGTGGCCTCGGCGACGGACGCCGCATCACGCAGGTTGAGGCGCACAAGACCTCGTTCTGTCTTGTGGGCGATGGCGTCGCCGCAGAGCTTGGCGACCACGGGAAAACCGAACTCTTCGGCGGCGATGACAGCTTCGGTAGAGTTGTCGACCAGTTTTTCGCTTCCCATCGGGACGCCGCCTTGGGCTAGGCGCTGTTTGGATTCAAATTCCGAAAGCGTACGGGTGTCGGGATTTGCGGGCGAATTCATACCTTCAAGGTAGCGTTTGCCCCGCAGGAATTCACGCCCATAGATTCCAGAACACCTGAACCGTGAGCATGGTCCAGATCATGACCCCGAGAATCGTTTTACCGAAACTGCCCAGGACGCGACCGCAGGCGGCGCC
>DLYX01000622.1 GCA_003447545.1 Deltaproteobacteria bacterium
CCCTTCGAACGGACCGATCCCGTCCCAAAACAAAAAGCTTCCCGACGGACTTCAGATCCGGCAAAGCGCGCCCCCCGAGCCGACTTTGAGCCGCGAAGAAAGCGAGCACGGCGCCCCCCCATTGACTGATAACCGACGCAATCGCAACGCCCGCCAGGCCCATGGGGCGAACCGGTCCTGCTCCGAAAACCAGAAGGTAATCGAGCGCAATATTCAGCAAGTTCAGACCGACCGCGATCCGCAGCGGCGTCTGCATATCCTGAAGGCCCCGCAGCGCCCCGAAAGAGGCGAGGAGGAGCAGGATCGCGGGCGCTCCAAACAGACGAATCTCGAGATAGATCCGCGCCTCCATCGCCATGGTGGCATCGGCCCCCATAAACCGAGTCGCCGCGTCGATCCAGGGCCAGGCCAGAAGAGCCAGCGCCACACCGAGCAACAAGGCCGTCAGGGCAGCGGTCGACGAGGCCCGTCGCGCCCCCCGATCGTCGCCCGATCCCAACGCACGCGCCACCGATGTCTGGGTTCCGATTCCGAGAAAGTTGAAGGCCCAGAATAACCCCGACAGAAGGACCGTACCGACGCCAAGCGCCGCGAGAGAGGTGCCTCCCGCTCGCGCCATAAAGGCCGTATCCACCAACCCAGTAACGGGTTCCGCCACCAGCGAAATCAGAACCGGCAGCGCCAGCCCGAAGAGTGTGCGGTGCGGCCGTTCCAAAAACGGATGTTCGCCAAGGCTTGGCTTCATGGGGCTCCAGATTGCCCGCGTTCAACCCCGAGCAAGAGGACCTTTCAATCGCCGGTCCGGAGAAATTCAGACAAACCGTAACCGACTCGATCGCCCCATTGCCACTCGGTCATTCCCTCGCCGATGAAAGTCGTCTGTCCGCCACGCCGGTTCCGGAGCGGAATGAAACTTTTGACTTTTCCATCGATCTTGATGTCTTCCCCGCCGGTGGTTCGAGCGGCGACGGTCAGGCTGCGATGAAAGGGCGTTCCCTCCTCATATTCAGCATCGATATGGCAATCGACCAGACCTTCCATCCTGCCGTCGCGAACAAGGACGCCTCCGCGGCGAATATTGTCGGCATCGCGCTCGATCACCGAAACCATCGCTCCGGCATTGGGACCAAAATTCATCGTGAGCCACTCATAGCTCTGGATGGCTTGCCAATAGCGAGGGCCCCAGGAGTGATCGCGCAAACCATAGCCGGCAATCTGGATGGTTTCGTCACCCAGATCGATGGTGCCCTCAACCTTCATATGCTGCTCGTAGTGCGCCTTGCCGAACTGCTTTTCCGCCGGGCGATCGGTCTCATCATCGTCCTGCTTGCTGCCATACATCGGACCGGCCGCGGTATGCAGAAGATCGACCTTCACGCGGCGGAGTTCGTTTTCCGAAAAGGCCTTTTTGGGATCCGCCATTTGTCGCGGCTCGCTGAGTTCCAGAACCGAGCCCTCGTAGGTCGTCCGCAGACGCTCGGACGGCTCCTCGACCTGAAAGTGCATCCCGCCAGCCTGAAACGCATCGTTGTTGGCAATTTCCGGCCTTTTGAAGATGAACAGAACACGGCCGTCGGGCAGATAGAGCGTTGTGGTCATCTCGGCCTTGCCCTCGTTGGCACGGTTGCCGAGACGCAGAAAGCCGCCGGCCTGACGCTCCGGATCGAAAAAGTTGAAGTACATGCTCTCGTTGAAGTTTTCTTCAACGCCCAGAGGGTGCGTATAATCGTCGTCCGCCGTGATATTTCCCAAAACCTTCGCCATGATCCTGCCCTTTCGTTCCCGGCATGCGGTGAAGCACCAAACGCCATGTGGCCTCTCCCTTGATTAGCTCAACATCTGTAGCGGTTGCCAGTCCCGCGGGCTCTCGGGTCAGGAAAGCGTATTCATCCGCAGAATCGCCGGCGTCTCCCGCTCCCAACCGAGAACCGTGATCGTCCCGGTCGACAAGACAAAATGGCGACCCGCAGACGGCTCAAACCCCAACCACCGACAGACGACCACACGGCCGACATGTCCGTGTGCAAATAGCACCACCGGCCCGCGGGCCTCGCGTGCACGCTCGAGAACGCCATCGACCCGGGTCGCGACCTCGGCACCAGTCTCACCTCCCGGACAAGGATGGGAAAAAACCGTCCATTCCGGCACGGTCTTGCGAATTTCGGCGGTCGTGATGCCTTCGTATTCTCCGTAATTCCATTCCGTCAGACCGGGATCGAGGTCGAGCCCCTCCGAGATCCCCGCGAGCTCCGCAGTCTCACGAGCACGCTGCAAGGGACTCGATACGGCGAGCGAAAAATCCCAACCGGCAAGGATCGGTCTCAATTCTCGGGCTGCACGGCGACCATTTTCCGTGAGCGGGATATCGGTGAAGGAGGTATGCTGACCGGATTTGCTCCATGCGGTTTCTGCATGACGAACCAAAACAACCTGATTTCGCTGCGGCATACCGGAGATTAACCCTTTCCGGACAGCGCCGTCGAACGACCCGCGGAAACCGGCAAGGAATCACCCTCTTGCCCCCTGCTCCGGCACAGGGCATGAATGCCCGAGGCCATGAGCGACAACCGTTCCGAGACAGAGGCGATCACGCCCGAAAACTGCGTGTCCTGTGGAAGCACGCTGGCAGAGCGCTGGGCGCCTGTCATCGACCCGCAAACACGGGAGAGCTTTCGCGTTCTGGTCTGTCCGCGCTGCGGGCTCGGCCATACCGCGCCGCGCCCTCGGGATCTGGACCCCTACTACGGGGCGGAATATTATCAGGACGGCAAGCGGCATGGGTTTTCCGAGCAATTTCGCTTCCGCCAGCGGTTGCGCCACGTCCAGAAAGAAAAACAATCCCCGGCGAGACTACTCGACCTCGGCTGTGGCAGCGGAGGGTTTCTCCTCGTCGCTGCGGCCGCAGGTTTCGAAGTGCAGGGAACCGATCGCGGCGAAGCCGCCGCTCTCGCCCGGAGCCGCGGGCTGAACATCAGTGAAAGCCTGCAAACTCTCGTGGACGAGCCGCCCTTCGATGTCATCACGGCCTGGCATTCGCTGGAGCACTTCGCCGATCCGACCGAAGAACTGCGTCAGGCGCATCGCGCACTCGCCCCGGAGGGACGGCTGGTCCTCGCGGTCCCGGATGCCGGCGGCTGGCAGGCCCGCGTGCATGGACGCTTCGGTTTCGCGCTCGACGTGCCCCGACATCTCTATCACTTCGACAAGCATTCTCTGCAGCAGATCCTGAGCGAAACCGGATTCACAGTCGAAACGGTGCATCATCAGGAGATTGAGTTCGATGTCTTCGGATGGATGCAAAGCACCCTGAACGCACTTCTCCCGACGCCCAACCTGCTCTTTCAGAGACTGACCGGTAAAAGGGCACCCGATCGGCCCGGCGAGACAGCACTGAGCCTGTTGTTGGGTTCTCTTCTCTTTCCCTTCGCCGTCGTCGCGACGCTGGTTTCCACCG
>DLYX01000161.1 GCA_003447545.1 Deltaproteobacteria bacterium
AGGTGCCGGCATTTCCCTTCCATACCTGGCTGCCGGATGCCCACGTGGAAGCACCAACCGCCGTTTCTGTCATTCTGGCCGGCGTGCTCCTGAAAATGGGCACCTACGGGATCCTGCGTATCAATTACCCGCTATTCCCCGAGGCGACAGTCGAATTTGCTTTCTATTGCCTGGTCGCTCTGGGGGTTTGGAATATTGTCTACGGGGCCCTGTGCGCCATGGCGCAGACGGATCTCAAAAAGCTGATCGCGTACTCTTCCATCAGTCATATGGGTTACGTGATGTTCGGGATGGCCACGCTGACCCAGCAAGGCATCGACGGCGCCGTTCTGCAGATGTTCAACCACGGCACCGTGACCGCCATGCTCTTCCTTCTGGTGGGTGTGATCTATGACCGCGCGCATCACCGCGAAATCAATGGTTTCGGCGGCATCGCGCAAATCATGCCGTTCTATACGGGTTGGACCGCGTTGGCGTTTTTCGCAGCAATGGGCCTCCCCGGGTTGTCGGCTTTTGTTTCCGAGGTCCTCGTCCTGATCGGTGGTTGGCAGAATTATCCCAAGTTGACCATTGTTGCGGCAAGCGCGGTCGTTTTGACCGCCGGCTATATGCTCTGGGCGATGCAGCGGGTGTATCTGGGTCCCCCGAACGAGAAATATCTGGATCTGCCCGATATCAGTCTGCGTGAAGTGGCCACACTGGCCCCCCTCGCGGTGATTGTCATCGTTCTGGGTGTCTATCCCCAACCGATTCTCGAGTTGATCGATGTTTCCTTGACCCACCTCAACGGCGTGCTCGTCGCTGCGAAACAGGGAGGGGCGGCGATCGCATCGACCGCCACTGTCGCACACCCTTAGGGTGTGAAACTGGACGGTCGGGAAGACTCCATGGCAGATTTAGGGAATATAGCGAGTTTCGCCTACAGCGTGCCCGAAATAGTGCTCGCCTTGTCGGTGGTAGCACTCTTCATCGTCGACCTCGTTGTTGTGAACAAGCAGGTCGTCGGCCGGTTGGCATTGGTGGCTATTGGTGTCGTGGTCGCAATGCTGGCTTTTTCGATGCCGGAAGCAGGAGATATCCACTCTCTATTCCATCGTCAGGTGGTTTACGACGAGTACGGTCAGTTCTTCAAGATGCTGCTCGCTCTCTGCGGGTTTGCGGCCGTCTGGATGTCTCTGGGCTCGGTTGAGGTCCGTCGGGTGAACCAGGGTGAGTATTTCGCCATTCTTCTGGCGGCGACGCTGGGCATGCTTTTTATGGCATCGGCGACCAATTTGCTGATGGGCTATCTCGCGCTGGAGTTTGTGAGTCTGGCCTCCTACGTCTTGTGCGGTTACGCGCTGCATAGTCGTCGGGCGAGTGAAGCGTCTCTGAAATATCTCATCTACGGTGGCGTGGCTTCGGGGACGATGATCTACGGCATGAGCTGGATCTACGGGCTCACGGGGAGTCTGGATTTCGCCACAATCCAAAATACATTGGCCGCGTCCGATGGCTCGTCGCTGCCCCTTTTTGTAGGTTTGGTCCTCACGCTTGCCGGTTTTGGCTACAAGGTTTCGGCGTTTCCCTTCCATATGTGGGCGCCAGATATCTATCAGGGTGCACCGATTCCGGTGGCGACGTTTCTGGCCGTGGGGTCCAAGTCTGCGGGCTTCGCCCTGATGATTCGATTCTTCTTTACCGCTGTGGCGATTCCGAGCGGTGGTGGGGTGTATGAATTGGTCGGCGGTGTCGATTGGACGAATTTATTGCTCGCGATTTCGATCGTCACAATGACCTTCGGGAATCTCGCGGCGATGAATCAAACCAAAAGCGTCAAGCGTCTGTTGGCTTATTCGAGTGTCGCTCACGCGGGCTATCTTCTGATGGGACTCGTGGTGCTTACCGGAGACGGATTGAGCGCGATGCTGTTCTATCTCGCCATCTACTACATCATGAATCTGGGCGCGTTCCTGGTCGTGATGATCGTAGCCAATCAGTCCGGTCGTGATGACTTGGACAGCTTCCGCGGGCTTGCCTGGCGCGGCGGTATTCTGCCGGCGACGGCGATGGCGATCTTCCTGTTCTCGCTCACCGGGCTGCCGCCCTTTGCCGGATTCATCGGCAAGTTCTACCTCTTTGCCGCGGTCATCCAGCGGGAACTCTACTTTCTGGCCATCGCGGGCGTTCTCAACAGCGTCTTGTCGCTCTTCTACTATGTGAAGATCGTTCGGACGATGTTCCTTGTGGAACCCGAAGGTGGGGAAGGCCCCGTCGTGCTTGACCGTCACAACGGAGTGCTCCTCGGGGTGCTGGCCGTGGCGACTCTGGTGTTGGGGGTTTACTGGGCGCCGCTAGCTGATCTGGCTGACCGCTCAGCCCATTTCTTTATCGGGTGAGGGCTTCGGCCGGTAGGGATCAGGGCCTCTCCCGGGTTATCGAGCGCCGTGTTTTCCTGTGGTAGGGTAAGGCATGGCCGATCGATTCACCGTTGCTCTAGCTCAGGTCAGTCCGCGCCTTGCCGACGTTGAGACAAACCTCGAGACCTATGCAGAACAAATTCGCGAGGCCTCCGGGCTCGGCGCAGATCTGCTGGTTTTTCCGGAACTCAGCCTGACCGGCTACCATCTCAAGGACGATGTCTCGGAGGTGGCGACTCGCCTTGATGGCCCGATTGCTCGCAAACTCCGCGAAATGTCCAAGGGGACGGCGTTCGTTGCCGGCCTTGTGGAGGAGTCGCCCGACTTCCAATTCTACAATAGCGCGGTCTGGTTCGAGGACGGCGAGATCAGCCACGTCCACCGGAAGGTCTACCTGCCGACTTACGGGA
>DLYX01000491.1 GCA_003447545.1 Deltaproteobacteria bacterium
CGAAGCACCTTTCGCACGGCCGCCCGCGAGCAGAATCACGCGCCCTTGCGGGAAGCCGGTCAAGGATTTGCAAAGAGCGCCGACGTTGGTTCCCTTGGAGTCATCGATAAAGGTGACGCCGGCCACCTCGGCCACTCGCTCCATCCGATGCGGCAGCCCGACAAACCCGTCGAGGACCGAAACAGCCGCCGCTTGCGGAACCCCGAGCGCGAGCGCCAGCAGCAGGGCCGCCGCCATATTCTCCTCATTATGGGCACCATCAAGTGCCGCAGATACGAGAGGAACCGCGAAAGTCTCCGATGCCCCAACGACCTCGATCCGATCGTCGTGGATCCGCGCCCCCCTGCCGAGCAGGGGCGATCGGCCAAACGAATGAACCTCACCGCTCGCCGTGTCCGCGAGACGGCGAACCTCCGCATCGTCCCGGTTGATGATCAACACATCGTCTGGAGTCTGACGCTGAAAGATCCGCGCCTTGATCTCGCCGTAGGATTCCATATCGCCATGTCGATCGAGGTGATCTCGGGTCAGATTCAAAATGGCAGCGACACGGGGATGGAAGTCCTCGACCCACTCCAATTGAAAACTGGAGATCTCGGCGACCACCGTATCGACGTCATTCTCCAGCGCGAGAAGCAACGGCGTCCCCAGGTTGCCCCCGACAAAAGGCCTCCGACCGGCGGCTCGCAACATCGCGCCCACCAGTTCGGTTGTTGTACTCTTGCCATTGGTCCCGGTAATCGCGAGAAGCGGGACCTTCAGAGCGGTTGCTGCCAATTCGATCTCCGAGAGCACAGGAACACCCAGGTCCCGGGCCCGAAGCAGCACGGGTGCCGTCGCCGGTACGCCCGGGCTTGGCACAACCAGCGACTTGCCAGCGACAAGTCCGGCACCCTCATTGCCTGCGTGGAACTTCACCTGCGTCGCAAGGTCGGGCGCACAAACCGCTTGCGGTGATTGATCGCAGAGGACAACTTCGCTGCCGCAACCGAGAAGATATTTCGCAACCGAATTGCCGGTTCGACCATTCCCGATGACGAGCACCTCGGCTCCCTGCAGCGCCGCTTCCTTCATCGCAATTTCAATGTCGCCAACGATAGCAAGGCGCAGATCACCGCAATGATCCAGAAGCGCACAATAATAAGGGGCTCTGGCCAACCTTTGAGCTCGAAGTGGTGATGAATGGGCGCCATACGAAAGATGCGCTTGCCACGCAGCTTGAATGATCCTACCTGCAGAATCACCGAGAGTGCCTCGACAAAAAATACACCGCCGAGCAATGGCAGGATCAGCGCTTGCTTGCTCACCAATGCCAGCAAACCAATCGCGGCACCGAGGGGTAGCGACCCCACATCGCCCATGAACATTTGCGCTGGGTAGGCATTGAACCAAAGGAAGCCCAGGCTCGCGGCGACCAGTGCGCCACAGAAGATCATCAATTCGCCAGCACCCGGCACGTACTCGACCTGCAGATAATTCGCCATCACTGCATTGCCGGCGATATAGGTAAACAACCCCGAAGTTGCCGCAGCGATCGCCACCGGGCCGATCGCCAGGCCATCGAGTCCATCCGTCAGGTTCACGGCATTCGATGTGCCTACAAGAACAAAAGCCGCGAAGGGAACGTACCACCAGCCCAGGTCCGGGTTGAATTCCTTGAGCAAAGGAAAATTGAGTGTCGTCGAGAACTCTGGACGCGTTGCCAGAAAGAGTCCCGCCGCGAGGCCCAAAATCCCCTGCAGGAGCAGTTTTCCGCGCGCCGAAAGTCCATCGGAGCTCTGCCCGCGCAGCTTGCGGTAGTCGTCCACAAAACCGATGGCGCCAAATCCAAGTGTGACCAAAAGCGCGAGCCATACGAACGAATTTCGAAGATCAGCGAGCAAGAACGTCGCCAGCAGACCGGAGAAAAGAATCAGAGTGCCGCCCATCGTGGGCGTCCCGGCCTTGGCCAGGTGGCTTTCCGGGCCATCATTGCGGACGTTCTGGCCGACTTTCATCGAACCCAGCCAGCGAATCAACAGAGGTCCCAGACAAAGCGAAATGATCAGCGCCGCCAAACCGGCGAGAAGTGTGCGAAACGTAATATATCGAAAAACATTGAAGGCCGAGTAGGTCGTATGCAAAGGGTAGAGGAGTTCAAAAAGCATCGTGACTTGTCCCCGAACCTGAAAGCCGACCTTTCGTCGGGGCGGACTGCGGATGCCGCTTCCTTGCAGAAGACAACATCCAACAGCCCTCCCCCCGAAGGACCGTGCGCGAACCACAACCACTCACCACATCCACCACATCACGCGCACGGTACATCTTGCTCCGGACCCATCCTGGAAAAGGACTACGAGTCGGGGGGCACGCACCCTCCTGCCCCCCGACCCGCGTCCGTTCCTCCAGATGCGCCACACCACAACCCACATCCACCACTTGCATCTGGAATCCGGAAATTAACTGTTTCTCTTGAGTGAACCAGCGTCGGAGTACGAGCCCGTGCTCACACTCCGACGCTTCACTCCTCCTCCACCCCACCCCACAACAAAAATACCGCCGGTCAGAATGCTCTCGTGTGCTCATACGCACTCCCCGAGAGCCCGACGGACCTCTTCCCGATCGTCCAAATGGAACTTTTCCGTCCCGACGATCTGGTAATCTTCATGACCTTTGCCGGCGATCAGAACGACGTCATCAGCCCGAGCTGTTGCCACCGCCAAACGAATCGCCGACCGACGTTCGGGAAGCACCACATACTCCCCCACAACCCCACTCTTCCCGAACGTCGTCGGTTCGACCTTTATGCCGCCCTCACGCTGCACTCCGGTCTCGATTTCCTGTAAAATAGCTTCTGGATCTTCCGTTCGCGGATTATCCGAAGTGAGCACGACCAAGTCGGCCAAACGTGCCGCCAGGGCGCCCATCTCGCCGCGCTTGCCGCGATCGCGATCGCCACCGCAGCCGAATGAGACAATCAGCCGGCCCGTGGTCAGTTCCCGCAGGGTCTCCAAAGTCCGCGCCAGAGCATCGGGCTTGTGAGCATAGTCGACAAGAACGGGGAATTTCTGGCCCTCATCGACCTTCTCCAGGCGACCCGGAACGCCGGCGCAGGCAGCGATTCCGCGGGCGATCGCATCGGGAGAGACCCCAATCTTCCAGGCCGCCGCGGCGGCCCCCATCAGATTCTCCAAATGCGCCTGCCCCACCAGAGGCGAGTGCAGTTCGCAGGATTCCGAACCCAACCAGAGCGTCCCCCGAATCCCGCCAAGATCGGTGCTTATATTCTCGCAGCGAACCTCCGCACCCGGGCCAAAAAAGCAGGTCGGCACCGCAAGGCTGGCACCGAGCGCAGCAACCGCTTCGTCGGCGGCATTCAAGACGGCGAGTGAACCCTCGGCCGAAGCGGGCAGGATCACTTCGAACAGGCGTGCCTTGGCAGCCGCGTAGCTCTCCGCATCGCCGTGATAGTCGAGGTGGTCTCGCGTCAGGTTGGTGTAAATGGCCGCTGCGACGGACGTCCCGTCCACGCGCCCCTGCTCGAGGGCATGCGACGAAGCTTCGAGGGCCACATGCGTGACACCCGCATCACACATCTCGCGCAAGAGCCCCTGCAAAACTACCGCGTCCGGCGTCGTTAGTGCCGACGGAATCTTCCTGTCGGCAAATCGATATTCGATCGTACCCAGAACGCCGCTTGGATAGCCCGCAGCCGCAAAGATTGATTCCAGAATATAGGTGGTCGTCGTCTTTCCACTGGTCCCGGTCACCGCAACGATCGTCAGGCTTTCCGATGGTCGCCCGGCAACCTCCGCAGCCGCATGGGCCGCGGTAAAACGGGGGTCTTCGCAAGCCACGACCGGCGCGCCCCCGACCAAACGGCAGGCCTCCGCGACCGCATCCTCGGCAACCGCTACGGCGACTGCACCAAACGAAATCGCCTCGGTCACGAAATCCATACCGTCGGCCGCACTTCCCGAAAGAGCCACAAAAAGAGCCCCCGGGTGCACAGTTCGGGAATCGAGCGCGACCGAGGAAACTTCAACTTCGTCCCCGCCGGACACGAGTCGAGTCTCCGGCAGTCGCTTTAGCAGAGCCTTCAAAGGCATCGATGAACTCAGACTGTTCATGCCGAAGGCTCCAGGCGAAGCTGCAAGGCAATCGAAGGATCGGACAGACTCGAGCCCGCCAGCGGCAATTGCTCGACAACAAATCCACTCCCTTCAAACTCCACGGGGAAGCCGAAGGCATTGGCTTGAGCAAGAGCGCGACGCAAACTCATGCCGACAAAGGAAGGCAAGGAACCCTCGGGAAGATCGACCTCGTCCGATTCCTGCTCCAGCGGCAACACGGCAGGCCAAACCCCCATCCGCGACGGAGGCGCGAGACGAGGGCGCAGCCCCACCTGATCCAGAGCCCGCTGCATGACCTCGCGAAAGATCGGCGCGGCCACGGTGCCACCATAGGTCGCCTTTCGAGGATTATCCACCATCACCAGGGTGACCAAAGCCGGTTCATCGGCCGGGGCAAATCCAACAAAGGAAGCGATTCTCTCACTGGAGTAGCCACGGCCATCGAGACGCGCCTTCTGGGCGGTGCCTGTTTTCCCAGCGACACGAACCCCGGCAATACGAGCATTCTTGCCTGTACCGCCATCTCCATCCACGACGCTCTCCAGCATCAAGCCCACTTCGCGGGCCGTCTCCTCACGAATGACCCGGCGCGATTTGGCGGCCGTGGGTTCCCAAGCATAGAGCAGTCGGCCCTCCTCGGACGTCGCGCGAGCCAGCACATGCGGCTGGTGCCAAATGCCGCCGTTCGCAATCGCGGCGAAACCTGCAGCCAACTGCAGTGGCGTGACCGCAATTCCCTGACCAAAACTCGTCGTGGCCAATTCGATCGGCCCCCATCCAGCTACCGGGTTCA
>DLYX01000014.1 GCA_003447545.1 Deltaproteobacteria bacterium
CACACTCGCTGGACCTCGCCCGCCACCTTGTCGGCGAGATCCTCGAAGTCAGCGGTCATTTGACGACCTTCGTCGACCAGCGCCCCCTGGAAGACGGATCAGGCACCGGAGCGGTCGATGTCGACGACGCTGCCCTGAGCCTGCTGCGCTTCGAAAATGGTGCCATCGGGACGATGGAGGCATCTCGATTTGCCGCTGGCCGGAAGAACGCCAACAGGTTTGAAATCAATGGCGAGAAGGGCAGCCTTTCGTTTGACCTCGAGCGACTCAACGAGCTGGAATTCTATGAAGAAGCTGGAAGCGAAAGTGGCTTCCGCACCATTCTGGCAACCGACGAGTCCCATCCCTTCGTCGAGGGCTGGTGGCCGCCGGGACATCTCCTGGGGTACGAACACAGCTTCACCAATACCATCCTCGACTTTCTGGCTGCCGTAGCGACAGGCTCGTCGCCATCACCGAACTTCTCCGACGGACGACAAAATCTTCAGGTCCTCGAGGCCATCGAAAGGTCCAGCAACTCGCGCCACTGGGAGCACGTCATCGCGGCATAAAAAAAGGGCGGGCCCGCCAAGGACCCGCCCTCTTTCTTCTCATGCCGATACGAATCAGGCGCTTTCGGCCAACTTGACCTGCGGCTGCGAGTACCCAGCCGGCGCACCCAATTTGATGATCCTTTCACCAAACCGATCTTCCAAGCCGCGGGTTGTGTTTCGAGTATCGACCACCAGACGGGAATTCTCGACCACCCACGAGATGTCGTACTCGGTATGATCGGTCAAGATGACCACGCAATCAGTGAGCCGCAAAGTCTCCTCCGAGAGCTCCACACTGGCCATGGCACCATCTTCGGTCACCATCTCGGCCACATAGGGATCGTGATAGCTGACGGAAGCACCGCGCTCGACGAGTTGATGGATTACCGACAAGGCCGGCGACTCACGCATATCGCTGACGTCCTTTTTATAGGCAACGCCGAGAGCCAGGACCCGAGAGCCCTTTACGGCACGGCCGTGGTGATTCAGTCCATCCGCGACTTTCTCGACGACCAGCGCCGGCATTTTCTGGTTCACTTCGGACGCTAATCCGATGAAGCGTGCGGTGAAATCGTGCGCCTTCAACTTCCACGCAAGGTAATGGGGGTCGATGGGAATACAATGCCCGCCGAGACCCGGCCCCGGGTAGAAAGGCATAAAGCCGAAGGGCTTGGTCGCTGCCGCATCGATCACTTCGTAGGCATCAACACCGAGGGTGTCACACATCGAAGCCAGCTCGTTGACCAGGCCGATATTGACGCTTCGGAAAGTATTTTCCAGCAGCTTCACCATCTCGGCAGTTCGCGCACTGGACACGGGCACCACCGTCTTGATGAACTGCGAATAGAGCAGCACCGCGAGTTCCGTGCAGCGAGGAGTGATCCCGCCAACAACCTTGGGCGTATTACGCGTCCCATGAGTTTTGTTGCCCGGATCGATTCGCTCCGGCGAGAAGGCGAGGAAGAAATCCTTGCCCGACTGGAAAGTTTCGCTTTCCAATTCCGTTCGAATCAATTCGTCTGTCGTTCCAGGATAGGTGGTACTCTCCAGAACGATTAACTGGCCTGACTTCAGATGCTTCTTGATCGAGGAGACCGCCGACAGAATGTAGCTGACGTCGGGATCCTTGGTCTTGGACAGAGGCGTGGGAACACAGATACTGACGGTATCAAGTTCGGCCAGGATGCTTGGATCCGTTGTCGCCGAGATCTTGCCCGCCTTGACCAGAGCCGCGAGTGTTTCGGTTTTGACGTCGCCAATATACGAGCGACCTTCATTAATCTCGGTCACCTTGCGTGGGTCGGAATCGATTCCAACAACCTCGAAACCAGCTTCCGCCATTTCGACAACCAAGGGCAGACCAACGTAGCCGAGGCCGATGACGCCGACACGGGCTTCGTGATTTTTGAGCTTCTCACTCAGGGACATGGGTTTCCTCCGGGAACATGGCCCCTATCAGGGCCGTTTAGATAGAACGTGGAACGAAAATGAGAACCCCCGGGAGCCGGCTGGAAACTCGAAAACAATGCTCGATCGGCTGAAGAGCCGGTTCTACTGCAGAAGGTTTCCGATACGATTGAACCGAACCCAGGTTTCTTCTCCGTCCCAGGACCAATAAATGACGACGGCCTTGCCCTTGATGTTCTCAAAGGGCACGAAGCCCCAGAACCGGGAGTCATAGCTCCGGTCACGATTGTCCCCCAATACAAAGACATTTCCTTCGGGAACCGTTTCCGGTCCCCAATTGTCTCGGGGGACTTTATTCTGTGACTGGTCGAGGTACTGGGCATAAGGCTCATCTCCGTCATCGACCATCTGGCCGTTGCGGAATAGTTTTTTTTCGCGAATCTCAAGCACATCGCCCGGGATGCCCACGACTCTCTTGATGAAGTCCTTGGCGGGGTCCTCCGGGAAGACGAAGACGATGATATCCCCTCTCTCCGGCGCGAAGAAGTCAAAATATCGCTTTCCGACAATTGGGACCCGGATGCCATAAAGCAGCTTGTTGACGAGCAAATGGTCCCCGATCTGCAGTGTCGGCAGCATCGATCCGGAAGGGATTTTGAAGGCCTGAACGAAAAAAGTCCTTATGAAAAGGGCCAAAAGCAACGCCACGATGATGGCCTCGGCCCATTCCCGGACAATGGACTTTCCGGGCGCTGCTTTCTCTCGACTCAAGATTCCACCTTCAAGGCCGCGAGGAAGGCTTCCTGAGGAATTTCGACGTTCCCGACCTGCTTCATTCGTTTTTTGCCCTCCTTCTGCGCCTCGAGCAGCTTTCGCTT
>DLYX01000638.1 GCA_003447545.1 Deltaproteobacteria bacterium
TGCCCATCAAGGCAAATGCCGCGTACACCACATTCTGTGAGAGGGCGACACCCAGGGCACACAGGATAGTCAGCCCGGCGATGAGGTAAAATAGTGCCGCGTAGATCAACGCAAGATCTCCTGCCGAATGGGAACGTCTTGATTCAAGGCTAAGTCTCCCAATGTCCTTCAGTTGTCCTTCGGAGTCGCGAACTCATCGAGATATCTCAGGCCACGCTTGAGGATCGGAGCGACTTCGGGGTCCGTTTCGGGTTCCTTGGAAACCTTGTAAGCCGAAACGGGAGCCTTGACGTAACGCCGAATCAAGCTCTCGAGGGAATAATCCGACCCCTCGAACTCAGGCGTATGGTGGATGGACCCGGTCGGACATGGCTCCGAGCACAGCCCGCAGTACATGCATTTGGCGATATCGATATCGAATCGCTCCAGTACCATTTCCTTGGTTTGCTTGTTCTTCTTGGCCTCGATCACGATGCAATCGATCGGGCAGGCCCTCTCGCAAGCCAGACAGCCAGTGCAGATCTCGAGGTCCACATCGAGAATGCCGCGGTAGCGGAAAGGAAGTTGGTCCTGAATCGGGATATCGATCCGATCCGGATATTGAATCGTGAAAGGCTTTCGCACGAAATGGGAGGCCGTGATGGTCATCCCCTCGAAAATCGTCGCGATAGTCTCGCGGATATTTGCAAAATAACCGGCCATGAAATGATCCTAAATAAACGGGCTGACGTGAATTTCGGGCTTGGCGCGACGCAAATGGAACGCCACCCGTCGAAAGAAGTAAACAACCACACCCACGCCGAGTCCGAAAAGCGTCAGACTCACCAGCAGGTTCCCCTGAGGGAAAAGCACAAAGTAGAGCATCGCGCAGATCAGGTTCACAAAGGTCATTGGCACGAGATATTTCCAGCACAGGGTCATCAACTGATCGACACGAACGCGCGGCAGGGTGCCGCGGATCCACATGCAAAGAAATACGAGAAAATACGTCTTGATAAAAAAGCTGAGACATTGAGCGATGCCCAGCAATACTGCGTTCTCGGTAAATGCGGGCACCTGCCAGCCGCCCAGGAATAGCGTCGCGCAAATCGCGCCGATTACGTAGAGGTTGCCCCACTCCACAAGGAAAAAGAGCAGATTCCGGAGGCCGCTGTATTCGGTAAAGGCACCCGCCACCAGCTCGGACTCAGCCTCCGGCAAATCAAAGGGAGTGCGGTTTCCTTCAGCGAGAAGAGACACAAAGAAGATAAAAAACGCGATCAGCAGGAAGGGATTGGAGAACATATACCAATTCCACGGCGCCCAGCCCTGCTGCTCGATGATTCCCTGCATGCTGAGGGTGCCCGAGTAGATCACGACCGTGACCACGGCCAGGCCCGCCGGGATCTCGTAGGAGATGATCTGAGCTGCGGAACGAATGCCACCGAGCAACGCCCATTTGTTGTTCGAAGACCAGCCGGCCATCAGAATTCCGACAACCACCAGAGCCGTCACCGCCGTAATATAGAGGATGCCGACATTGAGATCCGCGACAATCACGCCCTGCGCGAACGGAAGCGCGGCAAAGGCCGCAAAGAAGCCCATCATGGCGAGGTAGGGAGCAGCCTTGAACAAGGGCGCGTCGGCCTCCTCGGGAATGAGGTCCTCTTTCATGATATTTTTCAGGCCATCGGCCAGCCACTGCAGGAAGCCCTGAGGTCCAACTCGGTTGGGTCCCACGCGCGACTGGATTCGCGCCCAGATTCGCCGCTCGGCCCAGCTGAAGATGCCCGCGTTGAGCATGATGAAGTTGAGCACGAGGAAGGCAAATAGCGCCACCACGAGCGCATATCCCAGCTCGACCGGCATCCCCGTGAGTAGCCCCCCGTGGAGCAAGCTGTCAGCAAATCCCTGCATCGTTCCTTTGACCTTTGCCAGACCGACCGCGCCTAGCGGTCGACCTCCGGCGCCACGATATCAAAACTGGCGATGACTGCGACCAAATCGGCAATCATCAATCCCTGCGACACTTCCTCGATGATCGCCATGGCGGAATAGGATCCGGTGCGGATATGTGTGCGCAGCGGGAAGGCCGAGCCATCACTGGCCACAAACCATCCCATATCGCCCCGCGATCCCTCGACACGAGCGTAAACCTGACCCGCAGGCGGCCTGAAGGTTCTGGCGACTTAGGCAACAACCCCACCTTCGGGCATTCCTTCCAAAGCCTGGCGAACAATCCGGCAGCTCTGCTTGATCTCCTGCATCCGCACGAAATATCGGTCCCAGCAATCGCCCACGACACCTTTTTGCCCCGAACCAACAGGAACTTCGAAGTCGAATTCCGGATAGACGGAATAAGGGGCATCCTTTCGGACGTCATAGCAAACCCCCGACCCGCGCAAATTGGGTCCGACGAGGTTGTAGGAAATCGCGAGTTCCGCCGGGATAATGGCCACATTGGCCAAGCGCTCGACGTAAATCTTGTTGAACGAGATCAGTTCGTTGAACTCGTCGATCAGAGGCTCGAATCCATCAAGGAAGCCGAGAACCCGGCCGGCGAATCCTGAGGGAAGATCCCAGCAAACCCCGCCGATGCGCATATAATTGAAGGTCAGACGGGCGCCGCATAACTCTTCGAGAAGGTCGTTGATCTTCTCGCGTTCGCGAATGCCGTGCGTAAACGGAGTGATCGCTCCGATATCCATCGCCGTCGCTCCGACCGAGAGCAAATGGCTGGCGATCCGCCCCAGCTCTGACGCGATCACGCGGCAATATTCGCCGCGCCGCGGCACCTCAACACCACCGAGGGATTCACAGGCCATGGCCCACCCCTGGTTGCATTGCATCGCCGAGACGTAATCGACCCTGTCGGTATAGGGCATGAAGCCGTGATAGCCGACTTTTTCGGAGATTTTTTCAATCGAGCGGTGCAGATAACCAATATCCGGAATGGCTCGCCGCATGATCTCGCCGTCCGCCTTGACGACAAATCGAAGCACGCCGTGGGTAGAAGGATGCTGCGGCCCCATGTTCAGGGTCATCTCCTCGGTCTCAAGCCCCGCCGGGGTCTCGCGTTCGAGGTCGAGTTCAATCGAGGGAAGGCTCATAGCTTCAGAAGACTTTCTCGTCGGGTCGAAATTCCGTGGTACTCATCGGGCTCGACAAAATCCTTGCGCAACGGATGGCCAACCCAGTCTTCGGGCATCAGAATCCGGCGCAGATCCGGGTGCCCGACAAAGCGAACCCCCAAAAGATCAAAACATTCCCGCTC
>DLYX01000289.1 GCA_003447545.1 Deltaproteobacteria bacterium
TAGGACAATTCGTTGTCGGGCGAAACGTAGGGGAGGCCCTTGGAATGTCGGAATGCCATCGCGGCGATGGTCGGAATTTTTGCGATCAGGCGACGCGTTTGCACGCGTCGGGACTCATCATCACCGATGTCCTTTGCTTCCGGATAAAACGTCGAGAGTGCGCCGATGGTGCCGATCAGAATCCCCATGGGGTGGGCATCGTAGCGGAAGCCCTCGATAAAGTTTTTCACGTTCTCGTGCACAATGGTGTGCATTTTGAGGTTGTGTTCCCACATCGAGAGATGAGTTGGGGACGGGAGTTCGCCCTTCACGATCAGATAGGCCGTTTCGAGATAGGTCGATTTTTCCGCTATTTGCTCGATCGGGTATCCGCGGTACCGCAAGATGCCCTTCTCGCCGTCGATATAACTTACGGCGCTGCGGCAGGCGGCCGTGTTGGCCAGCGCCGGGTCGAAACTGACCAGACCGGGACTGTCGTCGTCCAGGCGAATCTGGGACAGGTCGGAGGCCTGAATGGAGTTCTCGTCGATCGGGAGCTCAAACTGCTTGCCAGTTCGATTGTCTGTAACGGTAAGGGTATCGGGCATCCTAATTTACTCCATGCCTAGTTTCGCGCGGCCTTCCGGCGAGATCATATTCGGGTTCCAAACGGGAGCCCAGACGATTTCAACTTCTGCTTCTTCCACTCCGGGAATATTGAGGATTTTGTAACGCGCATCGGCCGCAATGGTGTCTCCCATCCCGCATCCGGGCGCGGTCAGGGTCATTTTGACATCGACCTTATGGCGTCCCTCATCGATCGGTTCGGCACTCAGGTCATAGACGAGCCCCAGATCCACGATGTTGACGGGAATTTCAGGATCGTAGCAGGTCCGCAGTTCAACCCAGATGCGCGACTCCAACTCTTCCCCGGCGAGAGGATCTTCGGTGGATGCCGGTGCTTCGGGAGCGGCTTCCCGTTTTTGCCCAACAGCGTCGGCATCTCTCTCGGATATGCGGACCAAGCCGCCATAATCCGGCACGCTGAGGGTGTAGGAGCTGCCCAGGGCCTGCGTGATTACCGCGCGGGTTCCCTTGGGGATCAGGACGGTGTGCCCGGCGGGCACAATCACGGCTTCACAATCTCGTGAAAGTTCGATCCAATCGGTTGATTCACTCATTTGGTCTGATTCCCGATGTTGGCGAGAGAAAAGTGCATTTTCGCTCGGCTTTTCGAGGGGCCACCTGGTCAAAACGACGAACAACCCGGGGGAAGCCCACACCGGTAGCTTACCGAACGCGGCCCCTTGTTGCCACTTTTGGGGATTTCATCAGCCGATTTATAGAGTGCGACATAGTGCTTGCCGATCGAATCGACGGGCCCATCGGAACATGTATTGCCCGGAGGGCATCTGGCCGATAGTCTCTCCGAGTTCCGTTGTTTTCGTTCACTTTTTCCATGGCTTCGATCTTCCCGATATCACCTGCCTCGGCTTTGGACTCGATGCGCCCCGAGCGCTGAGGGAATCCGTTCATGAACATGCTGCTCCAGTTCCTCGCCATCGTTGTTTTGATGGTGCTTACCAATCGCTTTGTGGGAGAACCTCTCAAGAACCGCCTGAGCGGTTTCTTCAAACTGCTCCTTACAGTCGGGATGGTCTACCACCTGCTGCTCTGGCCAGTGAGCGATGGAGCCGGGGAGAAGGTCCCCGCCTGGGATCTGATGGTCGATCTGCTCCGGAATATCGATCCCGTCGTCTTCTGGACTTTCGCCGGAATCGGCGCTGTCGTCCGTTTTCTCGGCGTGGTCGCCTCGATGTATCGTTGGCAATTGGTACTTCGGGGCCAGAGGATCGAACTCCCGTTTTGGCATATTCTGGGAGCTTTTCTTATCGGCCGTGCGATCGGCTTCTTTCTACCCAGCACGGCCGGGTTGGACGGCTACAAGCTCTATGATGCATCGAGGTTCAGCGGGCGCACCGTCGAGGTAACGGCGGGAACCGTGTTGGAGAAGGTTCTTGGAATTACGGGAATCTTCCTTACCTATCTTGTGGCTCTGCCCTTCGGAATGTCGATATTCGGGGAGAATGCTCTGACGGTGGCGATGATCACGGTGCCGTTGGCTTTGGGCATCATTGCCGGGCTGCTGACCCTTTTATGGTTCCCCGGGGTCATCCAGTGGGTCATCGAGACGGTTCCAATCCCCGCCAAGGCCCAGATCCAGGGCGTGATTCTGCGAACCTCGGCGGCGGCTGCCGCCTATCGTAACCAGAAGCCGCTGGTTCTCTTGATGTTGTTGATGAGTTTTCTCGTGCATTTCTGCACCGCGGCGATGTATTTCTTCATGGCGATTGCCGTTGGTGCCGGGGCGGAGGCCGTGTTCTGGCCCGTCGTGTTCGGCTCGGCGATCCAGATTTTCGCTACCGTCATCGGGCCCACGATCGGCGGGATCGGCATTCGAGAAGCGGCTCAGGTCCTGACGCTAGGCGCTTTGCTGGGCCCGATCGTCGCTGCCGTTTCCGCAACTCTCGGTTTTTGGGTAGGCGAGGTTCCAACTCTCTTCGGGTTTGTGTTCTGGATGGTGCGCGGCCCCGATTATACGCCGAGCTATTGTCGCGTGAACGGCGAACAAGTGGACTACGAGGAAACCGCGCGGATGGCGGTGGAACTCGAGAGCACCGGCGAGCGCGAGGCGCGTGAAGCCCTCGAGGCGGCAGGAGAATCGTCGAGCGCAGCCGTTCTCCCGCAGCCGAGACGGCTATTTCTGGCGGCCGGTTTGGGTATGGGTGCGGGCATTCTCGCCGGGATCCTGATTGGTTGTGTTGAGGCCGCGGTGATTGGCTCGGGCGGATTCGGTCCGGAATCTCAGGTGCTCTGGTATGGTCCGCTTGTCTACGCTCTGATCCTCGGTGGTTTGGGCACGGCGGGCGGCGCCGTCCTGAGCGTCCTTCCCATGCGCGAGGAGGAAGTGCGCGGGTGGGTTCCTACCCTCGGATTTGCGGCTACTTTGGTCCCGCTGGGGTTGGCCGTTCTGCTGTTCCGGGTTCGGCGGGATGTCTATCTCGAGCAAATGCCCCCGCTTCCGGTTTTATTGGCGATCCTGGGCGGGGCTGCTGTGCTGGCCATCGTGATTCTCGCTTTCGGTCGCCGTTTTTTCCGGTCGCCGCTGGGCGCAGTCGCACGGCCGGGGCCCGCGATTTTACTTCTCCTCACCGTGATGGGCGCCGGAGCGATTTTCGGGCCGAGCGAAACGACGGCCATTGTCGAGGTCCGCGACGAGATTCCGGAGCACCTGAAAGATCGCCCCAATGTCGTTCTGGTCATCGCCGATACTCTGCGGGCGGATCATCTCGGTTCCTACGGGGATACCCGTGGGCTGACACCCAACCTCGATGCCATGGCAGATGAGGGAACCGTTTGGCAGGCGTTTGGGCAGTCCTCCTGGACCAAGCCCTCGGTGGCGACGATTCTCACGTCTCTATATGCGGCCTCGCACGGGGCGATGAGCAAACCTGCGATTTTACCGGATGTGGTCACGATTGCGGATGCCCTTCAGAGTGAAGGCTATGCGACCTCCGGCTTTGTTTCGAATATCAACCTCGCACCTTCATTCAACTTCCAGCAAGGGTTCGATGAATACACATATTACGCGCCGGACTATCTCTTTGGTGCCGAGGAATCTTCGTCGAAGCTGGTGATCTACAGCATTCTGCGCGTCGTGAATTTCAAGATGCAGAAATCCCAGTGGGTGGAGCAGTACTATCAAGATTCCCGGACCGTCAATGCGGATGCCCTCGAGTGGTTGTCTCGACATAAGGACGACCGATTCTTCACCTTGATCCATTATATGGATCCGCACGATCCATATTTTGTGCATCCCTACGAAGGCCGCG
>DLYX01000339.1 GCA_003447545.1 Deltaproteobacteria bacterium
GCGCTTGCCCCAGTACTTCACGAGCGCCACGTTGGCACACGCGCAAGCTTTGGTCACTCGTTCCGTATTGTCCACCCTCTGCAGTTACTCTGCCCCTCGCTCGGTGGCAAATCTCCGCCGATCAAACGGAGAAGTGGCAACTTTTCGCCGATCGGGACCGAGGCTGGTCCAATTTCGGTGATGCAGAACAGGGCACGGCATTTGCGTAACTGTGAAGAGCAAGGGTTGGAGGGCTCTCGAATATCTATGGCGTTCGCCCGTCTTACCTCAAGTCAGCCGGAGGTGCGTCCGGCGGAGGATACAGAAATGCAAATAAAAAATGATATCAAGGTTCGTGATATGCGTCATCAACTCGAGATGACTCAGGAAGAATTCGCTCAGGAACTCGGAATCACCGTCAGTACCGTGAACCGATGGGAAAACGGACATTCCAACCCGAGTAAACTGGCGCGAGCCACTCTGGAGCGAATGGCCTCCCGTCATGGCGTGGTGGTCGCGGCACCCCACAGACCCGCGAGGTTCCCGTCAGGAGACTGAAAAGGATTACGGACCTCGGAAGAATCTGAGGCTTTCGGCCGGCCCGGCCGACAGCGCGAGCGGCGGAGGTGATCCGAGGGCGCGTGAGGCCGGGTTGATATCTTGTTTGGGGTTCTGTGATTACCGGCGATCTTGCTCGGGTACGGGACTTGAACAGGAGGTTACGTCGGCGGGCCGTCAACTCCGTTCCGGCCCCAGGTCCTGCTCAGGCGTCGAACTCCAGAGGTAAGGGGTTTGTCGGGGTCGTGGCTTCCTCGGGTTGCGTTCCGAACCGGGCTTGCAGTCCGAGTATGGCTCCAAGGTGGACCAGATCTTTCTGGTCCAGCAGGAGCATAGCCATATCAGCTTCGCTGAAGGTATTTTCCATACCTTTACGATAAGCCCGAAACAGGCGTGCGCAAGCCCCAAACGGGCCGTTGCTCGGCCCTCGATTCCGGGACCGTGCCGCCGGGGAAAGGTTGTCTAGCGATGGTCCCCGGTGAACCGAAATTCGGTCGTACCGTCGAGTTCCTCGGGGCTCACGAAATAATCCCCGTCGGTTGTGACATTCCAGATTCCGGACGCGGTTGCCTGGTCTCCGCCCGAGACCGCACCTGCGATCCCGCCCACGAAGGCCCCGGTAACGCCAACGACCAATTTCACGGGAAAGTATAAAATACTGCCGATGGTGGAGCCTACCGCCAGCAAAGCTCGCTTTGTTCGGTCAAGATTGGGCGAGTCGCTCCTCGGCTGCTGGCCGCGAGACTCGAGCTCGCCGGGCTCGGCATAATTGGACCATTTCCCGAGATCTCCGCCACGGGCTCCCTCGGTCGATTTGATGGGGGCCCCGACAATCACGGCCTCCACGTTACCAGCTTTTTCCACGGTCAAGACTTCGTCCTCGGCAACGGCGAGAGCGTCGGCTGCGGCAGCCGCGGGAAGGAACGTCACTGCCGCCCCTGCGAGGCAAAGGCTGAGGATCAGGCGCTTCGAGATTGCCTGAGGGCGGACGGTCGGTCTGGTCGGTTCTTGAATCATTTTTTCCTCTCCGAGTCGGAATTCCTTTCCAAGCTTGCCCGCTACGGTGCTCTGGATCAAGCCCTCCAGATTTTTCGGGGCATTTTCAAGGGTTTGGCAGCAAGACCTTCGTAATCTTTACCGCCTATCCTTGCGGAGGGGGACCCGTGCGCTACCCTTTGCGTCGGTCGACCCTTTTATGACGGAATTTGCTCGATGCTTTTTGTTGGTGCTCTGCCAAAGCGCGGTCGGCGGGATGCTTTCGCTTGCCGTCCCGCCCTTCAGGGATGTGGAGCGCGGATTCTACAAGTCCACAGGGGTCATCTACTTTCTTTTCGGTCTGCTCGGGGCTGGCGGTACCATTTATCTATATTTTTCCCGGCCGGAGAGCTCGATCGGGGCCGGAGAGACGGCCTTGTGGATGGCCTTCCTCCCGGTGATGGCTCTCTATGTATCGACCCTTTGGGGCGAGGCGGAGTTGGCGCGGGCGCGACTCTTCCCGCTCGGCCTGGGGCTCGGATTTCTGGCCTTGGGCGTGAGCGCCGTGTCCCTGTCGTCCGAATTCGGTTTTGCGGTTCAGGTTCTTGCCGTTCTGACGAGCTTTGCCGGCGCGGGCGTCCTCGGGGGCGTTTGGACCGGAATGTGGTTCGGCCATTGGTATTTGATCGATATCGAAATGGATATCGAGCCCTTTCGGAAGTGCTTTCGGTTTTTTCTGGGAACCCTGATTTTCGAGACTGCGGTCCTCGCCATCGGCATCTTCGGCATGTGGCTGCTCGGAGGCTCCGGTGAAGAGCGCTTCTTTGGGTACTCGACGGCTGTGGCCCTCCGAGTGCTCCTCGGTCCTCTGCCCGCTCTCGGGATTGCGCTGATGGTCTATCGTGTCTTGGTCATCCCGCAGACCATGGCCGCAACCGGCTTATTCTATATCGAGCTGATATTCGTTCTCACCGGAGCTTTTATCGGCCGGTACATCACCTTCCTGACCGGATTTCCTCTCTGAATCGAGAGGCGCGGGAAAGAGCCGAGATGCCCGCAGGCCTCGTGACGTCCAGCCGACATCGAAACCGACTTCAAGACCTTCCTTCAGCGCTATTTCGGGGGGCTTGCCGCGGAACGCCTTGGCCAAGGTGACGAATTGCAGGTCGAATTCGACCTCACGACCTGTCGCACTGCGCAGGAGGCCTCGTCGGGTGGCGTGCGAAAGGCGCACGACAGTGCCGCGGTAGAACAGCTCGGCGGGCGCGATGTCAGACATAGGCCGGTACACAACCAGCGAATCTTCCGGCACGCAATCCCGTAGATGCGATTGTCTTCCGAATTCTGTAGTTTGTTTATGTGCTCTTCTGGATACACCTTCTCGCGACAGGCGGATTTCTCGGTTCGACCCTTGGCTTGGCCCTATTTACCGTCGGGCACGCTCGGCGTGCGCCTGACCCAAGGCATTGCCGGGCGCGTCTTGCTCATGTTCTGAAAATTTATGATCCTCTGGCGATCGCCCTTCTCGGTTTGATGGTGATGACTGGCGCCTGGAGTATCACCGGCCTGAAGGCGGAATTGGGTGAGGCCTATTTTTCCACCTTCGCCACTTTTCTTGCTGGAAAGCTCACCCTCGCTTTTTTGGTGGTGATGTCGGGCACCTGGGTTTCCATGGGCATTGGGCATCGGGTGGTTCGAGAAGAGGAATGGGGTGAGGATGTGGACGAAAAGCTGCTGAAAAGTCGGCTCGGTCGCCTCGGAGGCGCTGCCTGGACGACGGTCCTGCTGACCCTCGCTACCGTCTGGATATCAATCAGGTCATGAACCGGCTTTGCCGGTGGGAGAGAAACCAATGTTAATTCCTGCAACACAATTACGCGTCGGCATGGTGATCATGCATAACAAGGAACTGCATCGGGTATTTCACGTCATGCACGTCACTCCGGGAAACTGGCGCGGCATGGTTCAGACCAAGCTACGGAACCTGCGTTCGGGCAACACGGCGGAACACCGATTCAGCTCCAGCGACAAAGTCGATCGGGCAACGCTCGAGCAGAACGAGATGGAGTTTCTCTACGCGGATGGGGAGACTTTCCATTTCATGAACACCGAGACCTACGATCAGATCGAGTTGACTGTCGACGACCTCGGAGACGCACGCAAATTCTTGCTCGCGAATATGAAAATCGATGTGGAAAGTTTCGAGGGGCGACCCCTCGGCGTGTCGCTGCCCAAAAACGTCGACCTCAAGGTCGAGGAGACGGCTCCGGCGATCAAGGGCGCCACGGCAGCAGCACAGCTCAAGCCCGCCACGACCGAAACCGGTCTGGTCGTGCAGGTGCCAAGCTTCATCTCGGTAGACGATGTGATTCGAGTCGCGACCGAGACCGGCGACTACGTCTCCCGCGCCAAGGATTGAGCGGCAGCAGGAGACGCGCCTCGCAGGCTATCGGCCTTTCCATGCGGGGGCGCGCTTCTGCGCGAATGCGAGCGGCCCTTCAATCATATCCTCGGAGCTGAACAGCGCCCGCACCGACGGGTATTGACCCGGATTGATAGACTCCTGCAGCGGCCGGTCCAGGCTGCCCATGGCGGTTTCCTTGGTTGCTCGAATGCTCAAGGGAGAACACGCCAGAATTTCGGCGACCCATCTCTCGGTGGTGGCGCGAAGATCCTCAGCTGCGGCCACCTCGTTCACCAAGCCGAGATTCTGTGCCTCCGTGGCGCTGATTCGCTTGCCTGTGAGCA
>DLYX01000644.1:0-8198 GCA_003447545.1 Deltaproteobacteria bacterium
TTCACTCGACCAGATGATGGCGGACTCCATCGGAGCGAAATCCCGTTTTTCGTCGATGCAGCTGGTTGCAGGAGCCAGTGAGTCAAACACAAAGGGTGGAAACGCCATCAGTTTCACTCGCCAAGGCATTGCTCTGCCCATGGTTCAGCGGCCCAGCGTTTTCTACAAGCAGCTCTTCATGTCGAAAGCCGATCGCGCCCGCACGGAATACATGCTGCGTAGCGGACGAAGCTCCCTTGACGTGGTATTGGAAGATGCGATGCGTTTGCAGAAGACCCTAAACGGTCGTGATCGCTCCAAGCTGGAAGAATACTTTGAGTCCTTGCGGGCCGTGGAGACACGGATGGGGCGCCAGCTCGAAACCATCAACGATCCCGTTCCCGAGCCGGACTACAAACTTCCCAGCTACGACCCCATCACTCCGAACCTGCAGATCGAAGCCGAAGAGACCATGTACGATCTGATGACGCTCGCGCTCGAGACCGAATCGACTCGCGTGATTTCATTCTTTCTCCACGGCTTGGGTCAGGTTTTTACGTTCGACGGAAAACCCGTTGGCTCCGGTTATCACGGTTTGTCCCACCATGGCAATAATCCCGCAATGATACGCGATCTGGTGAAGGTTGAGACCGCCCACATTCACTGCCTCGCACGATTCTTGAAGCAACTGAACGAGAAAAAGAACGCTAAAGGAAAATCACTTCTTGATGATACCATCGTGCTGCTCGGCACCGGCATGGGGGACGCCAGTCGCCACAGCAACGCCAACCTCCCCACCCTGGTTGCCGGCGGTGGCTTCAAACATCAGGGACACGTAGCAGTTGACCGGTCGAAAAAAGATGCACCCCTGCTGGGTGATCTCTACATCACGCTGATGCAACATCTCGGCATGGAGGTAGACAGTTTCTCGAACGCGTCGCGCAACATGAACGAGGTGCTTTCATGACATGCCCATCCACACGATGGCATCAATTTCCAGCGCGCGTCGCGATTGCTCTGCTCATTGGGAGCATGTGTGTCGGTAATCTTCTTGCCGACGATCCCACAACCATCTTGAACACGTACTGCATGGATTGCCACGACGCGAATTCGCAAGAGGGCGGTGTCAATCTGGACATTACCTCCATCAACTGGAATCGAAGGGAGGACCGAGCGGTCTGGGAACGGGTTTATCGAGCGAACCAGGAGCAGCTCATGCCTCCACCAGGAGAATCGCAACCTACTGTGGAGCAGCGCGAGTCACTGGCAGCCTGGCTGGATGCCAAGTTGCTCAAGCACACGCCTATCGGCGGCACGTTGCCTCGACGACTCAACCAGGCCGAGTACGAGGCCACCATCCAGGATCTCCTGCACCTTCCAGATTACAAACTCCCGCCGGGCTTTCCGAAGGATACCGAGTATCACGGCTTCGACAACGTGGGCGAAGGCCTCTTCCTGTCGCCGCCTCACTTCGAAGCCTACGCCAGACTCGCTCGCGACATCGCCGACGAGATCTTTCCGCCAGCAAAGTCGGCTCCTGGGAAGAAGACCTGGAACGCCGGTCCCGATGACATGGTGCTGAGCTTTTCCGCCGCCGCGGTTCACGGGGATGCGTTGCGTCTGGCGTCACGCAGCGTCGACATCATGCGAAGCTGCACATGGCCGAGCCGGATTGAGATCAGTGATTCCGGAACCTATCGAATTACGGTCGGCGCTTCCAAGTTCCTCTCGGAAAAAGGTCGTCCTTTTGAAGAGGCAATGATCCTTGAAGTCTATGCACGCGCCGTGACTGCCACGGAACGCTCCACGATTGATGACTTCCGCTTACTGAAGGAAATCAAGGTCACCAGCGAGGAGTCGCAACGGACGTCTTTCCAGGCCGACCTCTATGAAGGCGAAACGGTACTCTTCCGCTGGAAAAATGCCGAGATGACTCACGATCCGCCAAGGGTTGGTGAAGCGTTCGAAACACTTTCAAGAGAGGACCCAAGATTCCTCGGTGCCTGGCTGAAAGTGATTTATCCCAGTGGAGATCCGAAGAAGCCGATTCGGATCCCGGTTCTACGTGGTCGCAATGGGTGGGAAAAGGTTTCAAAACACATGGAAGCCGCCGACCTCGATCTGACCCACGCCACCGCCGATTCCGCCCTGGCGAAATCGTTTTTCAAACTTGCTGCTGCCAAAGGCAAAACGACGATCGCAGACTGCCTCTGCTATTTCTATCACACCCACGGTCCAGCGCTGGAGATTCACAATCTGACGATTGAAGGTCCCTCGAAGCTGGTAAAGAGCCCTGTGGATCTGAAGCGACAGGAGCGGCAACTCAAGATCACGGGAACTCGCGATGAAGGGCAATCGCAGGAAAAGTTTGCCCGCAGCATGTTGGCAGGTTTTCTGCCGCGTGCCTTCCGGAGACCTGTCAGTGAAAAGACGATCGAGAGTTACCTCACGATCGCCACCCAGCACTGGAATGCCGGCCACACCTATGAAGAAGGAATGCATCTGCTCTTTCGCAATATTCTCGTCTCTCCCCGGTTCCTTTATCGTAGCCTCGATCCCGGCAGCAAAGATGATGGCCGGATGGATGATTATGACCTCGCCACTCGACTCTCCTATTTTCTGACACAGACCCCGCCCGACGAAACTCTAATTGATCTGGCTCAGCGGGGCCGTCTATCTGCCACCAATCCATCCAAAGCCACTCCTACAAAAGCGCAATACTGGGTACTGAGACGTGAGGCTGAACGTCTCATGCCGACCAGCCACAAAGATCCCATGATCCAGAGCTTTGTCGGGCAATGGCTCGACACTGAATCCCTGCACGGCATCATGCCCGATCCGAAATTCAAATTCAGCGAAACCAGCATCGACATGGCCAAAGAGGAGACCGAGCGGTTCTTCACGGAAATCCTGACCAAGAACCTTCCCATCAAAGACTTCATTGATCCTGACTTCACGTACACGTCACCGAAGTTCGCCAAAGACGTCTATCGTCTCGATCCGAAGGACTTGCCTGGTTCGGGCTCCGGAATCAAACGAATTAAACTGCAACGCGGTGGCCGCGTCGGCGGCCTGCTTGGCCAGTCAGCGATCATGATGGCAACCGCCAACGGTGTGGACACACAGCCGGTTCTGCGCGGCGTCTGGGTGCTGGAAAACATTCTGGGAACGCCTCCGCCAGAGCCGCCGAAAGATGTTCCCGCACTAACTCCAGACACACGTGGAACGACGACCCCGCGAGAGATGCTGACCGCTCACACACAAGACGCCGCGTGTGCAGCGTGCCATAAACGAATCGACCCGGTTGGTTTCGCGTTAGAGAACTTCGATCCCGTCGGTCGCTGGAGAAAGGCATGGCCAAAAACGAACAAAACGATCGATGCATCAGCGATCCTAACTGATGGTACAAAGATTCAGGATGTGGTTGACCTCAAACGCTGGCTGGTCGCAAATATCGATCCGTTTTCACAGTGCGTCGCTGAAAAGTTGATGACCTACGCGACAGGGCGAGTTCCAAACTACGCGGAACGCAAGGAATTGGCCGACATCGTCCGGGCCAATCGTGAATCAGCCGGCGGCTTTCGCGACCTCGTACTCGCGTTGATCGAGAGCAAGACATTCCGAACGAAGTAGTCGAATTTGCCAGAAGTGCTGTGTGCCTTCGTGAAACCCAAAAAAGCCATCAAGTCGGAACGCTGGCGAGTTCCGCCAGGAGACAACCATGCTCAAAGGAATCTTCCCGGTCATTCCGACCCTATTCAAGGATGACGACAAAGTAGACCCGGGCGCAGTGCAAAGTGTTGTTCGCTTCGCTCTCGACGCCGGAGCACACGGCGTTGTTTTTCCCGGCGTAGCGAGCGAATACAATTTTCTGTCCGTCGAAGAACGCGGCGAGTTGATGTCCGTGGTCTTCGATGAAGTTGGGGGACGAGTGCCAATCATCGGTGGGGCAAGCGCCGCAACGAGCGAAGAAGCCATCGTTGCCGGGCAGTACGCGAAAGATCACGGCATCGCTCATCTGATGATCATGGCTCCCTCGGGACTCGGTCAGGATGTGGACGCTCACCGCGATTTCTTTGCTCGTATCACCGCCCAACTGGCTGATGTTGAGATCATTCTGCAGAATGCTCCGTCACCAATCGGAGCCGGGCTCAAAGCTGATGCCATCGCGTCTCTTGTCGAAGCAAATCCGGCGATTACCTACACGAAGGAAGAGACATTGCCGTCAGGTCCGGTGATCACGGAACTGTTGGCGAAGGAGATTCCGCAATTGAATGGAGTTCTTGGCGGGGGCGGAGCCAGGTACATCATTGATGAACTCAATCGCGGCGCTTTGGGCGCATTGCCGGCCGTCGAACTGACCGATCTCCACGTCGCGATTTACGAAGCTCACGCGGCTGGAGACTTCGACAGGGCTCGCGAGCTATATCGAAACAGCCTACCGCTGCTCGCCTGTCAGATGATTTACCGAATGCGACTGACAAAGTACGTCCTCAAGCAGCGTGGCATCATCGATCGCCTGCATGTGCGAGCCCCGCTGCCGGAATTGGATGAATTCACTCGACAGGACATCGACACGATGGTGGAAGACCTCAAGGCATTGTCCCCATGAGTTTCCCTCCGAAATCAGACCTCGTTGCTGCCATCGAGGTCTACATCGTCAATCTGTCTCAGGACGACCCGTATCTAGGGAGTCTTCGCGACGGTGAGACCGTTAACGAGTGCGGTTACTTCGTGCGTACTGGAAATCGCACGGTTTATCCACGGGCCAACCGGTCGCTTGTCATTCGTGTGGTGACTGAGGATGGCCTCGAAGGATGGGGTGAGACATACGGTCTGGTCGCGCCAAGGGCGACCGCGGAGATTATCAACGATCTGCTTACCGGCTTCATTATTGGTCGTGCGCCAATGGATCGCGAGATGCTACATGACGAACTTTATAACCTGATGCGAGTGCGGGGTTACACCGGCGGTTTCTACCTCGATGCACTCGCGGGAATCGACATCGCACTCTGGGACCTTGCCGGTAAGCAAACCGGAAAGTCAGTCGCCCAATTACTTGGCGGAGTTCGCAACGGGTCCATTCCTGCGTACGTATCAGGACTTCCGGAAGACACGCTCAGTGCTCGATGTGATCTGGCAGTTTCGTGGCAGCAGCGAGGATTCGACTCATTCAAGTTCGCGATGCCGGTTGCTGATGAAGGCCCCGTCAAGGAATTGGAAACGCTGCGAGAATGTCTTGGTGAGGATGCCCGCATCGCGTCTGACCTTCATTGGGCGTATTCCAAAACCGAAGCAGTCGACCTTGCCCGGCAGCTTGCTCCGTATCGCCCATGGTTTCTCGAAGCTCCACTGCCCACCGAGGACATCGAGGACCTGAGCTGGGTCGCGGCGAACTCCGGCCAGGTAATCGCTGTCGGTGAAGAATGGCGAACGGTGTTTGACGCGCGACTGCGAATCAACCGAGAAGCTGTTCATATCGTTCAGCCGGAAATGGGCCACACTGGAATCACACAGTTCATGCGAATTTCCCGTTACGCGGAGTCTCATCACCTGCAGATCATTCCGCACGCCACAATCGGATCCGGTATCTTTCTGACCGCCAGTCTGCAGGCCAGCGCGGCATTGAGAAGCATCACATCGCACGAGTTTCAGCATTCAATCTTCGAACCATTTCGACACTTCACAGGCAATGTCCTGAATTGTGAAAACGGTGCCTACACCCTGCCGCAGACCCCCGGAATCGGAGTCGCGCCTTCAGATGCGATGCGTGCGGCGATGAAGAGAATTGTATAACCCATCATGACGACTCCTGATTATCTAACACTGTTGCTCTATCTGGTCGGTCTGTTCGTCATCAGTTCGCTATCGGCCAAACGCACGAAAAACCAGCGGGACATGTTTTCGGCCGGACGAAGTTCGCCGTGGTGGGCGGCAGGCCTGAGTGGTTTCATGACGATGTTCTCAGCGGCCACCTTTGTCGTCTGGGGAGGCATCGCTTATGAACTGGGATTGGTCGCAGTCGCGATCAATACGTGTTACGGAATCGCCGCCCTGCTGGTGGGATACTTCGTCGCGTCCCGATGGAATCGGATGAATATTTCGACGCCCGCTGAGTTCGTGAGGATTCGGTTCGGAAAAACCGGACTCCACTTTTTCACCTGGATCATGCTCGCCAAGCGAATCCTGGGGGTCTCCGTTTCGCTGTACGCGCTCTCAAAGCTTCTGATTGCGCTGATGCCACTGAATTTAAACTGGGCCATCGTCTTTTTCGGCTCGATTATCATCCTCTACACAATGCTGGGCGGATTGTGGGCGGTGTTGATGACCGACGTGCTGCAATTCATCGTGTTGACCGTCGTGGTGTTCATGGTTGCGGTCCTGATGATCGGGCGGGTTGAGAACTGGGCAGATTTCATGGCCGCCGTCCCTGACTCGTTCTTCTCGCCGACCGCCGACAGATACGGCTGGTTATTCCTTTGCGGCTGGGTAACGATCCACTTTTTCATCATTGGAGCAGAATGGGCGTTCGTGCAGCGTTTTCTTTCGGTTCGCAGCCCCCTGGACGCGCGAAAGTCAGCGTACCTTTTCGGCATCCTGTATCTTGTCACGCCGCTGTTTTGGATGTTGCCGCCGCTGCTGTATCGTGGCCAGGTTGCGGGAGTAGACAAAGAGCAAGCGTATATTCTGGCGGCCCAGTCCGTCTTGCCACCCGGATTAATGGGGCTGATGATTGCCGCAATGTTTTCGGCGACGGCCAGCATGGTCAGCTCGCAGTTGAACGTCTTCGCGGGCGGGCTGACGAACGATTTCTACAAAGCCCTGATTCGTCCAAAGGCGAGCGAACGCTCGTTAGTGCTTGTGGGACGTGTGTTCACATCGGTACTGGGCGTGTTATTGGTGGCGACAGCAATCATCGTTCCACAACTTGGCGGTGCGGAAAAGCTGGTCGTTACCATCAACAACCTACTCGTCGTCCCTCTCTATGCACCGGCCCTGTGGGGACTGTTCAGCCGGAAGATCGGGATTCGTGAAATGGTGATTGTGATTCTGGTCAGTTTCACTGTCGGCGCGGTGCTGAGATTCGGATTCGCAGGCAACCCGTGGATTGTCAAAGGAGACACGCTTTACGCGTTCGCACAGTACCTGGCGGACAACACAAAAAACGTCGAAGTACTGGTCGGCGTGATGCTGCCGGTGGCAATGCTATTCGCCTTTGAATGGCTGAAAAAGAAAGATGACAAGGCCGCGGGCGAGGTCACACGCATGCTGTCAGAACCTTCCGCCCCACCGTCCGAACTATCAGACTCTCGATTCGATCCTTTTCCTGCCACGATGGTCATGACGAGTGTTCTGGTCATCGGCGGATGGATATTTTTGCTTGGACTTTGGCAGGACGAAAGTCGAACCGAGCTGATGGTTTTTGCGTTTGCACTCCTGTTTCTTGGCGGGGCGTTACGTGCTTGGCTCGTCCGTCAGCTCCGACCACCCACGCCCGATGTCACAGATTGATCCCTGCGTCAGCACTGCAGCAAGAGACTCTCTTTCTGCAACATCAGGTCTCCCGACCCCTCCCTATGCCTCCTCTTGTCGTTGTGGCATTCAAAGTGGTCGAGCTCTCCTTCGAACGAGTTCGCATTCCCGATGGAACAGCAAACAAAAGCTACGGAGGGCATTGAGCGTACACAAACGCACCTGCCACTTCGTGGTGCCCCCATAAAGATGCACCATTGTGAGTAAGAGAATCCTGATCGGACTTAGTGGCCGGAAAGGAATATCGGAATGCCCCAGAAACGTCACACAGTGGAGCAGATCATTGCAAGATGCTTAAAGCGGATGTAGATCTCGGCAAAGGTAAGATGGTTCCCAAAATCTGCAAGCTGCTAGAAGTCACCGTGCAGACTTGCTATCGCTGACGTCAGCAGTTGGCGGAATGAAGCCAGAGATGGCCACGCAACTTAAGGCTTTGGAGAAAGAGAATACGCGGCTCAGGAAGATGGTTGCCGAGCAGGCCCTTGAGCTGCAGATTCTCAAGGGAGCTGGCGAGGAAAACTGGCAAGACCTGAGTCCCTAGCCGCCCGGCTCTGTTACACTTGATCCTCTGACACCGTCTCTTGCTGTGCGCAGCTTTTGCTGAGCCCCGCGTTTTTGCTGAGACCAGCCAGCCAGACCTTGGGCGTCTTCCAAACCCTAATCGCCTTCCAAACTCCAGACGCCTT
>DLYX01000644.1:8499-10343 GCA_003447545.1 Deltaproteobacteria bacterium
TCCAAACTCCAGACGCCTTCCAAAGTCTGGGCGTCTTCCAAAGTCCAGGCGATCGCCACTTCGAATTAAAAAACCATGCTGAAGAAAACCAGACTCACCGCTGCGTTGCTGGGCCTGTGCCTGCTCACCAGCCCCGCGATTGCCGAGAACCCTGTCAATGACAAGTTGGCCGGCCCCGATGGCAAGCCCGCAGACATGACCAAGCCCGTGAAGGTCTTCATCATCATGGGTCAGTCCAACACCCTGGAAATGGGCAAAGTCGCAGGCGCGGAAAAGGAAGGTACGCTCGAACATGCCACCAAGACCGCAAGCCTCTACCCCTTCATGGTCGACGATTCCGGCAGTTGGACCGTTCGCAAAGACGTTCGCAACATCCATACTCAGGGCAGCGGTGGCCCCGACGGCCGCGGCGGCGTTCGCCGTAATGACTGGCTCACCGTCTCGGGCGGTAAGATCGGCATCGAACAAGGCATCGGGCACCATCTCGGCAACCACTTCGACGAACCGGTCATGATCCTCAAGAGCTCCATCGGCAACCGCAGCCTCGGCTGGGATATTCTGCCTCCGGGAAGCCCGTCCTATGAGTACAAAGTGATGGACAAAAAATCGAAGACCGAAAAGACCTTTGTCTATGCCGGTTACGGCCAAAGCCCCGATCGCTGGGAAAAAGGCACCGAGCCCAAGCCAATTGGCTGGAAAGCCGGCGTTCAGTATGACGGCGACGTTGCCCGTGCCAAAAAGGTCCTCGCCGATCTCGACAAACACTACCCCGGTGCAACTGGCTACGAAATCGCCGGCTTCCTCTGGTGGCAAGGCGATAAAGACCGCTACAACGAAGGTCACGCCGTCATGTACGAAAAGAATCTCAACAATCTTCACAAAGCCCTTCGCAAAGAGTTCAACGCGCCCAATGCCCCGATGGTTGTCGCCACCCTCGGCCAGACCAACAAAGACGATGCCAAAGGCACCGAAAAGACGATCATCGAAGGCAAGTTCGCCTGGGCCGCAGCCAGCCCGAAAGACCGTGCTGTCTTCTACAGCCACCCCGTCAACAAAGGCGGCGCCTCCAACGGCCACTACGGCGGCAATGCTCAAACCTACATGAACGTCGGTCTCGGCATGGGAGCGGCCATGGTTGATTTGCAAAAATAAGCAATCAGCGATTTCAACAACGTATTGACTCTGAACTCAAAATCCGCCGGTTAAAAATTTTAAACGGCTTGAATGTCTCTGACTACTTCCCAGCACTTACCTTGGGAAGAGTCATAGCATTTATTTAGCCCGTTGGTACGAATTGATGAAAATGAAAATAGTTTACTTGCTCTTCGTTCTAAATCTTGCAAGTCTCTCACTTGACGCGCAAGAAACCTTCATTCCTTATTCCGCACCTGCCGAAGTCCCAAAAACTGCAACTGAGTTGTGGCAGGACTATGACGCTCGTAAAGAGTCTCTCGACATTCAGGTCATCAAAGAATGGAAGGCAGAAGGAGTCGTTACCCAGTACGTGACTTTTAAAGTCGGCACCGCCAAGGGAACCGAAGCGAGAATTGCAGCTTATTACTCCTATCCCGATAACGGCAAACGGAACGCGGCATTTGTGTGGAGCCACGGAGGAGGTCAACGAGCCGAACGTGGGCGTGGCATTTATTTTGCAAAACAGGGATTCGCAACGGTCGACATCAATTGGCTTGGCAGGCCAATGGAAGAGGATATCACGGTTAACACCGACTGGGGGAAAGTCGATCCCTCGCAAGGGCCACGGTTCTATTCGAAAGCACTCCGAAAAGGCTGGAAGCGCAACCTTCTACCCGACGAGTACTCAATCGACCCAGTCCCGAGCCCCC
>DLYX01000613.1 GCA_003447545.1 Deltaproteobacteria bacterium
GGCAAGGCTCGCGTCAAGGGTCTTGTGCTCGATGACGCCACAGAAGGGGATTTCATCGTCGATTTGTTGGCCGATACGATTGCCGTGACGATCACAGATCAGGATGGCTCGTTCTCGGTGAGCGAAGTACTGTCGGGCTGCGAGTCAACCGGGAGAAACCCCAACAAGCCCATTTACAAATGTGCCTGGGCGGGCGGTAAAGCCACCTTCAAAGCGCTCGAGTTCGTGCCGAATACCTACGACGTGACGACCAGCCTGAAGCGAATCGCTGAAGCCCAAACCGGCACAGAAGCGATCGACTTGCCTCTCCGAATCGCTTTCGGGAAAACCTCTTTCTACAGAGTCGACCGAACCGGATCTATCAGCACAGTATGCCGTCCCAACAAAACGAATACTCGAATCTCTTGCCGAGTTCCTGCTGAATAATCAGATAATTTCCATGAACCCATTCGATCAGAAACCTAGGAAGTCAACCATGAAGTTTTTATTTGCAGGAGTACTAATTTTTTCCCTGAGTCTTTCGCTGCCCCTTGGCGACAAGGCTTGGGCCCAGTCCGGGCTCACAATCTCCAAGCTGGACGCTCGGCTATTTCAGGGACCGGAGCAGTCAAGGCGCGACGGTCTGCTCAACCTGACGGGCATGCTGAATGACAATTCGACAGATGGCGAACTCATCGATAATCTCGTTGCTGGCACTGTGACGATCGAGGTCGACGCAGGTACTGGGTTCTCCTTCACGGCGACGATTTCCGGATGCACACGGCTGGCCTCCCACCCGGGAGCGCGATGCAGGGCCGACCTGCCCGGCGATGCCGGCCGCTACAAGTTCCAGGCACGTAGATACCGGAATACTCCCAATGTTTTCCGGATTGACCTTCGTGCCCGACGCCTGGACGGAAGCATCACAGGGAGCGACAGTCTTGCCGGTCCGGCAACCGTTACGATAACCCAGACCAACGCAACGAGGGACGACACCCTGAGCGTTGCCGAATGCACGGCGCAACGAAGCGGTGGGTTTCTGCGGTGCAGAGCCGACTGAGCACCAACTTGAGGGGTCGCACTCCTCTCGCAACTCGCCTTGGAGCTTACAGGCTGGCGGCGGCGCCAGAGTCGCGAGTCGAACGAACAGCCTGCACCAGCCTCTCGGCGGCCCGTCGCGCGCCAGCGATATTCCTCGAGGCGGGCCCCAGTTCCAGCTCCGCGAGCGGGCCCGAGACGTAAACGCGCGGGTGCCAGCGGAGCGCTGTGTCCACGATGGGGTAGCCACAGCCCGCGCAGGGTAGCGAGGCGGAATCCGCCAGTTGGTCCACCAAAGCGCCACCGGGACGCTGTGAGCCAAAGCCGGTAGCCAAAAGCACGCGCTGGACTTCCAAAACTGACCCGGTCGAGAGCCGCATCGTGAGCATCTCGTGACCCGCTTCGACGCTCTCAACCTCACCCTCATGCCACAGGAGTTGTCCGGCGGCGATGGCCCGGCGCACCGCACGCTGAACGTCTGGCGGAACGGACCCTCGGTGGCGTGCTTCCGAGATCATCGCCCGCCGGCGGCCGACGTCGGGTTCGCGACTGAAGCCTGCCATCAGCTTCGGGCCAAGCCAGCCCGGATCGCTATCAAATTGATGCTCGCGCAGTTCGTGACGTGAAACCAGATGAACCTGATGCCCTTCTTCTACGAGACGCAGTGCCACCTGGCTGGCCGAGATTCCTCCGCCAAAGACCACGACAGCCTCCTTGGCCGTTGGCCAACCATGGAAGCCTCGATCGAAAACGTGCTGAACACGGGGGTCATCTCTTGGCGACCGCTCAGGCCACTCAGGCTGTTCGCCAGCTCCCATCGCAAGCACGACCTGCTGCGCGAGAATCTCGGGTCCCGTCGAAAGTGCCACGCGGACGCCATCACACTCGACAGCGCACGCACTCGCACGGGCGCGTATATGGAGATTCGAGAGCTCGAAGCGCTCGATGATCCGATCGCAGTGGGCGTTGAAAAGACCAAGCGCAGGCCGATCGTAGGGAGGCGCAAAGAGGCCTGACTTGCGTTTCTTGCGCTTTCCCGCGAACCGTTGCAGCGACGAGGCATTCAGGCCGAGGTGATGAACGGATGGGGAGCGCAGATGACTCATCCCGGTCGTCGCCGTCGAAGTGTGCCAGCGCTCCAGCAAACGCTCGCCCGGGTCCACGATGCGGATCTGTTGCGGATCTATATCGGCTTCGCCAAGCAGGCGGGCCGCAATATGTACTCCATGGATTCCGCCCCCGATAATCAACCAATCGAGTTTCACGGTACTGGCGGTATCCTCGGAAATACTCTTCACGCCGGCTCCTCATCCATGACAAATTCGGGAAACGGATTCTCCAGTTCGGACCAGGCGCTGCTCGTCCCGCTCGCAAGGTGCTTGTCGAGAGGACAGGCGTCGAGGCGCCCTCGGAGCGCAGCTTCATCCATCTTTTGCCCGATAAAAACCAACTGCTGGGCGCGATCGCCGAAACGTGGATGCCAGCCGGGCTCCTGATCCGGGCGCTCGCCGTCGGGCATTTCCCAATGCTCACGCGGCACAGCCGCCCACCACATCCCGGCAGGATTCACGTTGCTTATCCCACCAGCCTGAGCCCATTCGTAGGCGACTCGATGATCGGCAGCGACCCAGAAAAAACCCTTCGAGCGTAACACGCCGCACCAGTTTTCTTCGTCATTCAGGAAGGCCCAAAGCTTTTCGGCATCAAAAGGCTCGGGAGTTTGGTAGGTAAAGCTCGAGATTCCGTACTCTTCGGTCTCGGGTATGTGCTCCCCCTCCAT
>DLYX01000027.1 GCA_003447545.1 Deltaproteobacteria bacterium
CAGACCGCCGGGCCACAGCATTCAGAGAGGCTGGGAGGCAAGCGACCTTCTTTGGGCGGAAGCCTTCAGCTCCTCCCACATGCGCTGCTCGAGCTCCGCGGCCGGCGGCGAATCCATCGCCTCTAGGGTCTCCTGCAAATCGGCAAACACCGCGCGCATCCCGTCGTTCTCTGCCTGCAGGGTCGAGACACGCAGGGAACTTTCCGAAACCACGGATGCCTCGAGGCGCGCGATCAGCTCGGCATCCTCGATCAGATCGCCGGCATCGTGGAAAATCTCCCGCATCGCGGCATTTTCGTCGTGCAGACGCTCGGCCATCTTGTCGGCATCCTCGGCAAACATCATGAGAAGCACGCCGGCGAGCATCGAAGATTTCGTCTCGTAGGATCCGCGCGGTGCCACGACCTGCCCCATCAAGAAGCTCGCAGCGAGAGTCTGCGCAATTTTCATCGGTTGTACGCTCATCGTCGCCTCTCCATCACCGCCAGAGTCCCCACATCCTGCGATAGAGCGATCGACCACGCCGACAGTGCCATCACGACATCCTTGTTCGACCCCTCGACGTACTCGCGGGCGGCCGTCACCCAGATCGCTTGCCCCTTCACACAGGAAAACAGCTGCCACCAATACAAGGCATCCCGATCCGCCTCGCGGCCGGCAGCCTTCTCCCAGATCGAAATCGCCTGCTCGGGGAGAACCAACCCTCCTGCTCGATCATCTTTCGCAAAATGCCATAAGGGCGAGAGGCTCCAGCCGAGATCCTCGAGAGGGTCTCCCAGATGCGACATCTCCCAATCAAGAATGGCCTGCACGCCTTCCGTATCGAAAAGGAAGTTTCCGCTGCGGTAGTCGCCGTGCACGACACCAATGCGGTCCGGCGGCGGGGGCGGATTGCGACGCAGCCAACGAATCGCTGCCCGGGTTACGGGCTGCGGCGTACGCTCCTCCTTGTCGAGAATGGTCTCCCATTTATCCAACTCACGACGCCAGCATTGATCACGCTCGGGCACCTCGAAGGCTTCGTTGAGCCCGACATCGGCGGGGTCCAGACGCGCCAAATTGCCGAGAATCGTCCATTTGGACTCGGCCAGCTTGTTGGCCAATGGGGCGTAGGTGGGGGACACCAGATCGGTCAGGTCCGAGCTATACCCGCGCAGCTCCTCCATCACGAAAAACGGCGCACCCAACCAGCCGTCGCCTTCCTCCAGCCACAGAGCCTCCGGAACCGGAATCGCCGTGCCGAACATCGCCCGGTAGGCCGCAAATTCCACGCTGCGCTCGGTTTCGATCAAACTCCCCTCGGGGTCGCGCCGCAGGATCAACCGGCGTTCCCGGGTCTGCCCATCTTCATCGTACTGCAGGCGCAGTCGGTAGGTTTCGCGCGAAGCGCCCCCATGGATCCGATCGACCTCGTCGACCAGAACATTGCTCACGTCGGGAAGCTTTGCCGCAACAAATCTTGCCAGCCCCGTTTCAATCGAATTATCAGCCACTTCTCGGAGTACTCTCAGGCGAAAGCCGGACTTGCAAGACGCAAACGCAACAATCCCTACCCCGCAAACGGAGAGCGATCGCCCCAGAGCTCCTGGCGCACCTGATGGCGCAAGAGCTTGCCCGTGCCGTCGCGCGGCACCTCCGTGCGGACCAGAAAGCGACGGGGCCGTTTGTACCCGGCCAGACGTTGCTCGCAGGCAGCTTCGATTCGCGCCACTGCCGCGTCTTGCTCGGCAGCCGCCGCCGGAGCGAGCACCAGGCAGGCAACAACGCTCTCGCCGCGGATCTCGTCGGGCTCACTGGTCACGCAAGCATCGGCGACCTCCGGGAGTCCATGCAGCAGGTCCTCGATCTCGGCCGGATAGATATTGACCCCACCCGACACGATTAGATCCGCTTTACGGCCCGAGATAAACAAATAGCCCTCGTCGTCGAGGAAACCGATATCTCCCACCGTAAAAGCACCCTCGTCGAGATAGGCGTCGTCGGTCTTCTCGGGTTCATTGCGGTAGCGGAAGGTGCGTCCGGCCGGATTGCGGAAATAAATCACCCCCGAGGATCCCGCGGGCAGTTTCTCGCCCTCCGGTGATCGGATCTCCACGGACATGCCTCGCGTGGCCCGCCCCACCGTCCCGGGCCGGCCGAGCCATTCGCGGGCATTGGCGACTGTCATGCCCCCTTCGGTCATGCCGTAATACTCGGTCAGAATCGGGCCCCACCACGCAAGCATCTCGTGTTTCAGAGGCTGCGGACAGGGCTCGCCACCGTGCATGACGCAATTGAGCGCGGGTGCCGAAAATCGCGCGCGCACTTCCTCGGGCAGACTCAGAATTTGGCGGAACATCGTGGGCACCATGCAGGTCGAATGGATTCCGTCGGCAAGTGCCTCGAGCGCGAGTTCGGCATCCCAGCGACCCAAAATATGCATCGGCGCCCCGGCTGCCAGAAGCGATAGGCTGAAGGCCAGAGGTGCCCCATGAAAAAGCGCCGAGACATTCAAATGGGGCCCGAAGCTCGGCACCTCCAGGATGCGTGCAAATTGGGAACTCGCCGCAAAGGCATCGGCAAACGGCCGCGCGACATCCATCGCCCGCATCACACCCTTGGGGCGCCCCGTCGTGCCCGAGGTATAGGACATGCGGACGCCGCATCGATCGTGCGGCAAGGGTGCTTCGTCCTGCTCGGACAGCCAGTCCTCAAAACCCTGATTGAAACCCTGCTCGACACCCTGCCCGGGACTCTTCCCGACGCCCTGATCCAGATCCAGAACCGGGACGGCTTGTGCGTCGGCGGTCTCGCGAGCCACGGCACCGTCAGTCATCACCAGGCGCGTATCGGCGTCCTGAAGCACATAGGCCAACTCTTCGGCGCGCCAACCGGTCTTGACCGGTGTCACCACCATCCCGGCACGCATGCCGGCAAGAAGGCTTTCGATAAATTCCCGCCGATTGCTTGCCGAGAGAACGATATGGTCCCCGGGCACCAGCCCGAGACCCTCAATTCCGCGGGCGAGCTGGTTGGTCCGCGCCTCGAGTTCGAGCCAGGACATCGAGCCGCGAGCATCCACAAGCGCCGGAGCCGACGGGTTCGTTCCCGCCAATATCCAAAGAGGCGGCGCCTCCTGCATGCGCCCTAATCCACCACCAACCGGCCCAATGCCTGCAGCTGGCGACTTTCACCGCCCATGGTCAAACCGAGATGCCGCATGGCGAGAAAAAAGCGATGCAGCGGATAGTCCCGGTCCACACCGACACCGCCATGGAGGTGCTGGGCCGCATGAAGCACCCGATCCCCACCGGTGGTGGCCCAATAAGCGGCGATCGCTACTTCGGTCTCCGAGGGCAATCCCTCGGAGATTCGCCAGGCAGCCTGGCGGGCCACAAGTCGCAGAGCTTCGGTATCGATGTAGGAATCTGCAGCCCGGTGGGCGACGGCCTGAAACATCGCAATCGGCTGATCGAATTGCTTGCGGGTCTTGATATAATCCGACGTCAGGGCCAAGGCCGACTCGCAAGCACCGACCGCGTAGGAACAAAGTGCGGCATTTGCCTGCAAGACCATTTCCGCGACAATCGGCGCGCCCTGATCGAGGCCGCCGACGATCGCCTCGGACGCGACCCGAACCCCGTTGAGCCTGATATCGGCCTCGGGCTGACCAGTCGTGGTATCCAGTGCGGTCAGATGCACGCCGTCAGCTGTGGGATCCACAAGAAAGATCGTGATCCCGTTCGCGGTTTTCGCCGGCACCAGAATCTGGCTGGCGAGTTCCGCAGCGCGCACCGCAATCTTGTGGCCGTCGAGAACCCATCCATTCCCGTCCGCCGCCGCTGTCGTGCCAGGATCCACCGGTTCCCGCAAATCCTCGAGAAGAGCCGCGGTGACGATCTGCTCGG
>DLYX01000521.1 GCA_003447545.1 Deltaproteobacteria bacterium
TGGCGCCTGCCTCGAGTTTTCAAGGTGGGCTTGATGTTCGTGAGGAAGCTGTGGTTTCAGCTTGGGTGAAATCGGCGCAAGAGAAATTCGGACGCATTGATATCCTGGTCAATGCGGCGGGCGTGGCAGGCGGCGGTCCTGTTCATATGATGGATCTCGAAGAGTGGAATCGAGTTATCGATATCAACCTCACCGGAACCTTTCTCGCCTCCAAGCATGTTCTCCCGACGATGCTGGAGCAGGAGTCGGGGAGCATTATCCATATCGCCAGCGTCGAGGGACTCGAGGGCAATGAGGGCGGCTCTTCCTACAATGCTTCCAAGGGCGGTGTGGTGATTCTGATGAAGAATATGGCGATGGATTATGGTCGCAAGGGCATCCGCGTAAATGCCATTTGTCCCGGATTTATCGACACCCCGTTGCTGCGCGAGGTGATGTCGATGCCGGGACTCGAGGAGCACGGCGAGAAAGTCCGCCAACAGCACCAGCTCGGACGATTCGGGCGTCCCGAGGAGATCGCAGGTGCTGCGTTCTTCCTCGCTTCCGACGATTCCTCGTTTGTAACAGGCCAGGCCCTCGCCGTGGATGGCGGGTACACCGCAGGCAAGCGTTACGGCCTGTCGGCGATGATGGGGCTTGAATAGCAGGCCCCGGAGATCATCCCGGGTCCGAACCGCTGTCAGAATCGAGAATTAATTGGCGATAGAAGCGCGCCATCTCGACGAGGTTCTCCACCGCGATTCGTTCGTTGGTACCATGGATGCGAGCCAGATCGTCGGGGCCCAATCGCATGGGGCCGAAGCGGAGACTGGCGTCGGCCAGTCGGACATAGTGGCGGGTAGCTGTGCCGCCCACCACCAGACCCGGAATGACGAGCACCCCGGGAAAGGTCTCCTCAATCGCGTTCGAGACCAGCTGGTATCCCGCGCTCTCGAGTGCCGCGACAGGACTGGCCTCGTTCGCGTTCCCGATCCGCAGGATCTCGATTTCCGGATCGTCAATAACCTCGCGAAGATGGGCCTCGACGTCGGCCACCGTATCGCCGGGGCGCAGGCGGAAATTCACCACCGCCTGCGCTTTCTGCGGCAGCACGTTTTCCTTGGTTCCGGCGTTCATCATCGTCACCGCGGTCGTGGTGCGCACCTGCGCGGATAATGCGGGAGTCGCGTTGTAGCTTTGCAGAATCAGGGGCTCGGACAATGGCAGCGCCCCGATTGCGAGCCTTGTGGTGGTATCGAGATGGGGTGCGAGGGCTTCGAGCATCGCGCGCGCGGGGCCATCGATCTCTCCAGGCATCGGCGAGCTTTCAACAGCGACGATCGCCCGTGCCAGACGCCCCGCAGCAGTGCTTCGCGGGGGCATGGATGAGTGTCCGCCCGCGCCACGACTGGTGAGTTCAAAGGTGACGTAGCCCTTCTCGGCAATACCGATGATGGCGGCGGGGCGCTCGAGGCCCGGCATGATATCGGAGACAATGACGTTACCTTCGTCCAGAGTGAAGAGGAAACGAACGGATCTGGCCTCCAGAGATGCGGCCATCACGGCGGCCCCTGCGTGGCCGCCGACTTCCTCGTCGGCTCCGAAAGCCAGATAGACAGTTCGCTCGGGGACGAACCCGTTGGCAAGCAATCCTTCGACCGCCGTCAGCGTGGCGATCACAGTGGTCTTGCAATCCAGAGTCCCACGCCCCCAGACATAGCCTTGTGCGATCTCACCGGAAAAAGGCGGGAAGACCCAATCGGATTCCGTTCCGGCCTCCACAGGCACGACGTCTATGTGGCCAAGGAGAAGATAGGGCAACTTCTTGCGGTCTCGGCCGGGCCACTCCAGCAAAAGCGAACCACCGGGAAAGGCCTGCACCTCAAGCCGGGAGAACGTCAATGGAAAGGAGTTTCGCAGGAGGGCTTCGACGGCATCGAAATTCGTTGCAGGCGAGCCCGTGACGCTGGGAATGCGGACAGCGGCCGAAAGCGTTTTGGCGAGCCGATCGGAGTCGACCTTCGCGAGGGGCTGGCGCCGTTCCACCGACGGGCGCACCGGAGCCGCGCAGCTTGCCCATAAAAGACCGATGATCATCAGAAAGCATGTGTGACGCATGGTACTCTTTCTTTTCATCTTTCTTGAGCGCCGCAAACCGCTGGGCTAAGACGATCCTGAGGAGATTCAGAAAATGCCGATTAAAGAAGGTGAAACGATTCCCGCAGTTGGTTTGGTCGAGATGGTGGAGGGCGCACCGACACCCGTGCAATCGACAGAACTTGGTGCCGGCCGGAAGATTGTGATCTTTGCCGTGCCGGGTGCTTTCACGCCGACCTGCTCGGCGAAGCATGTCCCCGGGTTCTTGAAGAATACAGCGGCCCTGCGCGCCAAGGGCGTCGAAGAGATCGTGTGTGTCTCCGTCAACGACGCTTTTGTGATGAATGCCTGGGGCGAAGCCCAGGGCGTCGGCAGCGACATCCGAATGGTTGCGGACGGCAATGGAGACCTCGCCTCGGCGTTGGGCCTTGAGATGGACGGCTCCAAGTTCGGGATGGGAACGCGATCGCAACGTTTTGCAATGATTCTGCAGGACAATCGGGTGGAGAAGCTTCTGGTCGAATCGGGACCCGGACTCTCGGCTTCCAGCGCAGAAAGCGTCCTCGAACACCTCGCGGGCTAAGCGCCGGTCGGACCCGAGAGTCGCTGCCGAAGACGTTCGGCAATTTCGGGAAGCGGATTGGGATCTTTGGCGAATCCGGGGAAGGCCGAGTGGAGGCTACCGGCACCATCGCCGGCAAACCGCGGCACCACATGCAGATGCACGTGGGGCACTGTCTGCCCGGTCTCGGCGCCATTATTGATCCCCATGGTGGTGCCGGCGGCGCCGAATTCGCGACAGAGCGCTGCCGAGACGCGACTGGCGACCTGCATCAAGGCCCCAGCGGTTTGCTCGGGAAGTTCCTCGACGATCCGCGCATGCATCTTGGGAATCACCAGGACGTGCCCGTCCGCCAGGGGCATGACGTCGAGAAACGCGAGAATCTCATCAGTTTCCGCGACTACCTCGCCGGG
>DLYX01000379.1 GCA_003447545.1 Deltaproteobacteria bacterium
TGATATCGGATTGATTTCAGAAAGATTTCGGGCGCTCGATTCGATTCCCGATGAGCTTCTCGCGCTGGTCGGGCTGCGCGTCTACCTGGCTGCGCGTCTACTCGGCTGCGCGCCGCTGAACTTCCGTGGAGAGTTCCTCGAGCGAGTTTCGCAAAGCGGATCCTTCGGCAATCCGGCGAATCGGCCCCGGAATCCAGAATCCGGTCTCGACTGCTTGATGGCAGATGCAATTAGTTCCACCATCTTCCGCGACCAGCTCGTAGGAGCCTTCGATCGAAGTGAGGTCCCCCTCGGTCATTCGCCATGAAAACCCGTCGGGTAGGTTGAAACTGTAGGCGAGGGTGTAACGTACTGTGCGAATCGTCATATCTATGGCGAACGCAACATGGCTGCCCAGTCCCTCGGGCCCACGGTCAATGATGCGCGCTTCGGTAAAAGCGCCGGACCATTTCGGATAAGCCTCGAAATCCGTGAGCACCGCCAGAACATCGACGGGCGAGCATGGAATGTGAATGGTTTCGGTTCTCTTGGTAGCCGCCATGATCTATCTGCTGATGGTTTTAGGACATCAGGTCAAGCCCGAAGCGTATGGAGCCGGGGTTTGCATTCTGGCTATTGTCCCCGGCCGAGGGGCTCGGTAAACAAGAAAGTGATGAAAAAAGTTCGCACTGTTGAGTGGAAAAAAGATCGCGTCGTGATGTTGGACCAGACGCTACTTCCGAATCGCGAGGTTTACCGAATCTATAAGGACCCGCTCGACGTCGTTCGAGCAATTCGTGAATTGGTTATCCGGGGTGCGCCTGCGATCGGTGTGGCCGCTGCGATGGGTCTCGCTCTGGGCGCACAGAAAATCGGCCCGAAGCGGTTTCCACAGGACTTTGAAAAGCTCTGCCGTCAGTTTGCGGCAGCGCGTCCGACCGCGGTAAACCTGTTTTGGGCGATCGATCGTATGCGCCGGGTGATGCAGGAGAACGCCCACAAACCGCTCGAATCACTTCGCTTGATCTTGAAACGCGAGGCGATTGCCGTCTATCGCGAGGATCTGGATGCGAATCAGCGGCTCTCCGAGTTCGGCGGAGCCTTGCTTCCTGAAAAGGGGACGGTTCTGACTCATTGCAACGCAGGCGGTCTCGCCACTGCCGGGATCGGGACAGCACTGGGTGTCATCCTGGCGGCGCGCGATATGGGCAAGGACATCGAGGTCTTTGCCGATGAGACGCGACCAATCCTGCAGGGCGCGCGCCTCACGGCCTGGGAGTTGAAGCGAGCCAAATGCCCCGTCACGGTAATCACAGACGGAATGGCCGGACATTTCATGAAAGAGGGCCGGATTGATGCGGTCGTGGTTGGGACCGATAGAACGGCTGCCAACGGAGATGTTTGCAACAAGATCGGGACTTATACAGTTGCGGCAATGGCGGCCCGGCACAAAATTCCTTTCTATGTGGCAGCCCCGACGACCTCGATCGACCTTAAATGCAAAAGCGGCGACGAGATACCGATCGAAGAGCGAGACCCTTCGGAAATCTCCAGAATCGGTAACACGGTGGTTATGCCCAAAGGGGTGGCGGCAGCCAATCCGGCGTTTGATGTCACGCCCAGCCGTTACGTCACCGGGATTATCACGGAAAATGGAGTCGCGACCAGACCCTACCGTTCACGATTAAAGGAGTTGGTGAAAGGCTAGGGGCTTTGCTCCCACGCGGGCAATCAGGCATAGCTGTTGGTGGAACTGCCCGACGGGGGCAGGCATCGGAACTGGTTGAGGGGATTTGCGGTGGAAGCTGAAGCTGATGGAGCCACGGACGGTTTGTTGAGGGTTTGCTTCAGGCAACGGGGACTGCGATGAGCGCGGCTCCCAAAAGGGCGCGGGTAGCTGATCCGGATCCTTCCGGCCGTGAGCGGCTGCGGCAGGCCGAAAACCTGGCGGCGTTGAACATCTTGCTGGCCGGGATCGCTCATAACCTCGCGAACCCGTTGGCGGCGATCGGGAATTTTCTCGCATTGGTGCCCGACCAATGGGAGCAGAGCGAGAGCTTTCGAACCGCGGACTACCAGCGCGCTCTGCAGGATTTGAGTCGGGTGCAGGAGCAGATCGAGAGTTTGACCAGGATCGCGGTCGCGCCGGATCTGGAGACGGTCGAACCTTGGCGTGTAGAGACGCTCGCTGCCGAACTTCATCTTTACGCGCTTGGTGCCGCAGCCGAGAGAGGGATTTCGATCGATTACCAGATCGAGCGACCCGAGAACCCGTCCTTGCAGCCGCGTGAGGTCCTCAAGCAGATCTTGATCGTCCTTTTGGACAATGCGATCGGATTTGCTGCCGAAAGTGGCACGGTCCACTTGGGGGTTTCGGTCGAGGCGCGGTCTGACGATCTCTGGTTGAAGATGCTGGTTCGGGATGACGGACCGGGCATACCGGCAGCCTCCGTCGAGAGGATCTTCGAGCCCTTCTATTCGACCAGAAACGGCGGAATGGGCATCGGCCTTTTCGTGGGCCGACAGCTGGCGCGAGCCTACGGAGGAGATCTGCGGCTGGAATCAAACGGTCCGGGCGCTTCTTTTGCGTTGATGATTCCGCTCGCAGCTCCGTGAAAAAATCACCCATGTCGGCGGCCCCCGGAATGGCCGCCGACATGCGTTTCCATATTTTTTCTAGAGTGCGGGGTTCGGCTTGGCGGGACGATCCGAATAGTCGTAGAAGCCGAGCTTGGTCTTCCGACCCAATTGCCCCGCGAGAAGGAGTCTACGCAGGATCGGAGGCGGGGCGAAGCGTGCCTCACCGTATTCCTCGTAGAGATTGGTCGCCATCTCGTTGACGACGTCGAGTCCGATGAAGTCTGCGAGAGTGAAGGGGCCCATCGGATGAGCTGCTCCGTTGCACATGGCCGTGTCGATGTCCTGGACGGATCCGTTTCCACGTTGCCATTCGAGCATGGCGTCGATCATATAAGGGACCAGCAGTCGGTTGACGACAAATCCGGTCGAGTCCTTGAGAACAATCGGTGTCTTCCCGCAGCTCTCGGCGAAGGCGCGCGCTGTTTCGGTGACGTCCGCTCTCGTCTGCAGGGTGGCCGCGACCTCGACCAGTTTCATGGCCGGCGCCGGGTTGAAGAAATGCAAGCCGACAACTCGCTCCGGGTGCTTTGTTTTGACGGCAATTTCGGTCAGGCCAAGCGAGGAAGTGTTGCTGCCGAATATGGCGGTTTCGGAACAGATCGAATCCAGTCGATCAAAAGCGCTGTGTTTGATCTCGAGATCCTCAATAATGGACTCGACGACCAGATCGCAGGGGGCGAGAGCTTCGAATTCGGTGGTGACGGTCAATCGTCCCGCAGCAGCGTCCCGGTCCGCTTGTTCCATCCGCCCCTTCGAGACGAGTTTGTCCCAGCCACCCAGAATCTTCGCCGTCAGTTTTTCCGTGTCTCCGGGGGTGGCCTTTACCAATACGGTCTCGTAGCCAGACTGTGCGGCGACTTGCGCTATGCCCAATCCCATCTGTCCTGCCCCGAGAACGCCTACCTTCTTGATATCCGCTGTGCTCATGGGCCAAACACTTACGTTAAGAGGGGTCTATCGGCAACTGGGGTGCCACTTGATCGAATCTGCTAGGAGATCATAATCATATGATGGGATATCGACGTTTCTGGCTGTTTTTGCCGCTCCTGCTGGTTTTATTGCCGGCAGGCTGCAGCAGTGAACGGGGTGAGGATCGTGTAGCCTATGAAGTTCGCGGTAGAGTCATCCGCATCGAGGCGGCTCGTCGGTCGGTCGTGATCGCGCATGAGCCGATTCCGGGCTTTATGGAAGCCATGACCATGCCCTTCGAGGTGAGGGATTCTTCGATTCTGGATGGCATTCAGAAGGACGAAGAGGTGCAGTTCCAGCTCCTGGTTCAGGGGAACCATGCCTGGATCTCCACGATAGGGCCCGCATCCCCGGCTGCCGAGGAGCAATAGTGTCTCCCACGACCTCGATCCAATTGCTATGGTGGTGCCTGTGAATCGTGACAGACCATGGGTGATGCGGACGTATTCCGGCCATAGCAGCGCGGCAGCGTCGAACGAACTCTACCGTCTCAACTTGAGCAAGGGTCAGACTGGCCTTTCGGTCGCCTTCGATCTGCCGACGCAGACTGGCTACGATAGCGACGACCCCCTCGCGCGAGGTGAGGTCGGCAAGGTCGGTGTGCCGATTTCCCATATCGGCGATATGGAGCGCCTCTTCG
>DLYX01000115.1 GCA_003447545.1 Deltaproteobacteria bacterium
GCGGACAATCTGATCGAGCGCATCCTCTACCTCGACGGCATTCCCAACCTGCAGCGCCTGAACAAAGTAGGGGTTGGCGAAACCGTCAAGGAGCAACTGGAAAGCGACCTCGCTCTTGAGGTCGATGCAATCGCGCGGCTCCAGAATTCTGTCAAGACAGCTTTCGAAGCTGCCGACACGGGTTCTCGCGAATTGTTCGAGCATATCCTGGTCAGCGAAGAAGAGCATCTCGACTTTCTCGAAACGCAGTTGTCCCTCATCGGCGAACTGGGCGAGTCGATCTACCTCGCCCAGCAAATGCACAAGGGCAGCTGAACCGCCGCACTGTCATCGGGATCAGCGGCCGGCGATCTGGCCGGCGATCTCGATGGCAGCCTCGCGCCTCGAAATTCTTCGGGGATCCCCGATCACATCCACCAGACGATCTGCGGGAAAATCACGGACCTGCCCGTCAGAGTCCACCAACTCCACGCGGATCGAATAATCGTCATGAGACTCACGACGATTCGTCATTTCGGGGTCGGGCGCGCAGGAAAAAACCATCTCGTAGCGCAGAGTCAGTCCATCTCCGGGCCCCAGTTCACGGGAACCGCTGCCGCCAACGGAGAGACTTCTTTGGTCCAGAGCAATCATCGGCTCCGTGCAGGTTGTACCCGGATCGAGAGGCACCGCCGCCAGACGAACTCGACTCGAAAGCATATCGGATGTGACCCGCACTGCCTGAGCACTCTGGTTGCGCAACCGGAACTTCACCTTCTGCCGCACCATCGGCCGCTTGACGCCAAGCCGGACTCGCCGGGGGAAGCGCATGCGCTCGGCTTCGAAAAGATCCCAACCGTCGCCGACCACTGGTAATTCCTCGTCAACCGGCAGGTCGGATGGCGGACCCGGCTCACCCGTGATGGCGAAAAGAGTATGACGACTGCCCACGTACAAGCGTGGCTGGCCCACGAGTCTGCCCGTCTCAGTATCGCGCATGACCGCACCGCTGGCATCATATTCCGGAAGAACACCGATCACCGGGGTTTGGAAACGAACGCGACCTCCAAGCGTATGCTGCCACAGAATTCTTTGCCGCCTCGACAAATCGCCGCGATTCGGTCGCAATGCGAAAACCGTCGCATCGCCTTCCGTGCCAACATAGACGATCCCGTGGCGATCGATAATAGCTGATCCGGTAATCGCGCGACCCAACTGCAGGTACCAGACAAGAGAACCGGTGTTCGCGTCGACGGCATAAAACCATCCGTCGGAATCCCCAAAGTAGAGCGTATCGTTGAACTCGCAGATTTCGGGGTTAGCGGCTTTCACACAATCTGCATAGGCAGGAATCGCTCGGACGCGACCCACTGTCGGGAAAAACCAATCCGATGCAACAGCCAAGGTTTGAACGCCACTCGCCGGGGGAACCACCCGATGAACCCCGCGGTCAGTGGCAAGAAAGACGTCACCATCAGGCGCGATCACCGGAGCGCTCTTCTGGCTTTGCTGGCCAAGCCCCTCCGACTTCCAACGCTCGACACCTTCCGAGGAATAAACTTCGACGCTCCCCACGCTGTCGAGAACATAGACGTCCCCGTAATTGGGATCACCGGGATTATCGTTGACCGCCGGCGCGACGGCCGACATTCCCCGATTAGCAGCTGTCCAGGGAATTTCGCCGGCGGGTACCCCCGGGAGTTGGGGTTGCTGGATCAGATCGGGATCTGGTTCGGTTCGATACGCAACCAGGTAACCCCCGTTGACACAGCCGCAACTGGCATAGAGCTGATCTCCATCGAGACCGAGATTCGGAGAGCCTGTAATGTCCCCGTCGACCCTGAATTTGACCATCCAATCCGTCGAAAAACCAGCTTCGCCGTCGTCCGATATGGCAATGAGCTTATTGTTGCGCTCACCCATATAAATCACGGTGCGGTCGCCGGGGGTTTCGCGTCCCAGAGCAGGCGATGAATGCAGGGAATCGCCGGCACGAATCCCGTCGGTGTCCCACTTCAGGGTTCCATCAGGACGAATCGCAAAAATCGGCGTCGTTCCATTGGCAGCATACACCGTCCCATCAGGACCGACGGCAGGGGACGTTCGGAGATCGTAGTTAAACTTGTAAAAGACGAGCCCCCCCTGTTCCACAGGAAGATTGCCACCCGAGAGATCAGGGACGATGGGCCCCGGGTAGCTGGTTTGGCCTGTGTTCCGATGGTCCGAGTGTTTTCGGGGCCATGGCGCCTGGCTGTCGAGGTAAACCTTCGCAAAACTCAGACTCGGTGTTCCCGCGACCAGAACAAGCAGTGCTATGCACAGCAAGTGGGGGATCATTTTCAGGGCTGGGATCATGAAGAGGGTTCGTCGGAGTATCCGTTACGGATCTCGGAGCCCCGATTATAGAGCCCTGCGGTCCTGTCCGGCAATACCGAATTTGGAGGTGCCAGCCCTGCCCCGCCAGAAGATTTCGGGGGGACGGGGCCGAGCCACGCCACAGGGATCGACGCTCAGCGCACCAAACGAGATAAATCGCGGGGTAAAGGCGACCGAAAGCGCAGCCAACGGCCGGTGCGCGGATGTTGCAATTTCAGCTCGGAGGAATGCAGCACCAACCGGCGCAGGGGATTGGTGGCGGCCTCGTACTTCAGGTCACCCACAATCGGAAAACCAGCTTCGGAAAGGTGCACCCGAATTTGATGACGACGACCTGTTTCCAAACGCAATCCAACCAGAGAGCGTGTCCGGCCCATTCCCAAAACTCGAAAATGGGTGACCGCGTAGCGCGTAAGTTCAGTCTCGCGTGTGCTGAATACTCGATGCCGATGTGACTCGTCGAGATGAGAGGCGAAAGTACCCTCCGTCTCGGGCATCCGGCCCTCGACCACGGCCTCGTAGTACTTCTCGAATCGATCCCAGTTTCCCTGCAGCGTCTCCTTGCTCTCGAAATTTTTGGCATAGACCATCAGCCCGGAAGTGTCCCGATCGAGGCGATGAACGATCCATACACGTTCCTTGGAGCGGTTACTTCCACCGCGGACATAATCGGTGAGTTGATAGTAGGCGGTCTTTTCCTTTTCCGAGTCGCTGGCAATACTCAACAAACCTGAAGGCTTGTCGATCACGATGATATCGGCATCCTCGAAATGCACCTTCATCCCGAAGCTCAGAACTGTCTTCGGGACCGCGTAGCGATCCGTGCGAATCGCTACCTCATCGCCCTTGCGAAGCGCGTGGTCGAATTGTGTCACAACTCGGCCATTCACAAGGACGGATTGAAACTTGAGCCAGTGGCGCACCTGAGTCTTCTTCACCTCGGGCCAGGCGGCGAAAAGATACTCGAGCAAGGGAGAGGGCTGCTCAACCGAAGACGTGCGACTCATACCCTGACGCTACGGCATGGCGGACCGGTTCACCAGAAGCCATCAAAATTCGGCCATGGATCCTTGAAGGTCATGAATGGAACCACCAGCTTGCATCGCCTGATCCCTGACTCGCTCGTGGTGGGTGAAGAGCAGGACCTGCGTCGTCTTCGCAAATTCGACCAAGGTCTCCAGCGCAGCCATCGATCGCTCATCATCGAAATGAACGAGGATATCATCAAGCAGAAGCGGCATGGGTTCGGCGCCCGCAGAAAACCGATGCTCCAAAGATCCGAGGACCAGTGCCAGATGGAGCTGGTCCACGGTACCTTCCGACAATGAATCCAACGGCTTGCTCCGTGAGTTGGCGGTCGAGCGAACCCGAAACCCGCCTTCGTCGCTGCCCTCCATATCGGTTTCAATACGGTCGTAGCGGCCTCGGGTCAGGCGGGCGAAATAGGCTGACGCGTAAGCGAGCAAGGGTGCCTCATTGCGCTCCCGGTATCTCTCGACAGCTGCCGAGAGTAACCGGGAGGAGAAAAGAAGTCTGGCGTAGCGCGTAACTGGATCCCGGAGGCCCGCTGCGACATCGGCCATCTCGATCGCCAGATCATCGGCCCCGGTTCCATCTTCCAACGCCTGAAACACGGCGTTCGCCAGCGTCGCCTCTTCAACCAGAACTGCTCGCTTCGCCGAAATAGAATCCAGTTCGGCTTGCAAGGGGAGCATCTCTGCCTCCAGATCAACCGCGGACTCCCCTTCGACCCGCAGCACCAGTTCTTCGACCTCCACTTCTTCCCCCGCGAAGTGCTGCGCGAGGGTATCGCGTTTCTCCAAAAGCTGTCGCTTCACATCCGCCATACGAATGCGCTCCGGTAAATCTTCCAGGGTCTCGACCGCAGCTTCGGCAGTCAAACCAGCCAGATCGGATTCAGCGGCCTTGAGAGTGCGCTCTGCTGTTTGAGCTGCATCCTGCTTCGCCAGGAGATTCGAGGACAGGCGACGGTGGTCCTGCCGTTGCACTTTCTGCTCCTCCAGGAGCTGGAAAAGGTGCGTCAAGGTGCCTGCCCTGTCCAGCTTCGGAAGATCGGTGGCGTAGGTGCGACAAAAATCGGCGAGGTCGGTATCCAATCCCTCTCTGAGAGCATGGATTTTTTCGATACGCTCGCGGAACCCGCTCGCACTTTCGAAATCCTTCAAAAGTGCCTCGATCTGCCGCAAAACCCTTTCCACAGCTTCCGGAGGATCTTCCGGCCTTAAAGGGAAGTCTTTCGTCGCCGATGAAAACTTGGCATCCCAATTCGCCAGCTGGTCGCGTCGCCGATCCTGCGCCTGCTGGTCCTTGGTAGCGGATGTCAGTAGATCTGCGTGCTTGATTTGAGCCTCGCGGATGACCTGTGACCGAGCCTCCAATTCCTCGCCAAGCGCGTCCGCGATCGCCAGACACTCAGCCAGACTCCTCGACTTCTCCGGTGGATGCCCTCCGCACGATGCGATCGCCGTACAAATCTCGGCTCGCGCGGCCTCCAGCCGCCCCTGCAACTGATCGATCCGGAACGAGCAGCTCTCGCGTTCCTCCAACTTGGCAAGGATCGCGTCCCTCGCAGGGATTGCGTCCTGCATCGCTGCCCAGTCCCCTACAAGCAACCCCGAGCTTTTCCAGATATCCGACCACTGCTCCTGAAGGCCGTCCGCACGATTCTTCCGCGAAACTTCGTCCTCGGACAACGATTGCCGGATTCGATCCAATTCAGAGATCTGGCGGCGGAGTTGTGAAGTTTCGGCCACCCGCTCGGACTCAATCCGCAAGCGGTCAGAAACCTGATCGCCGTGAACAATCGCGAAAGTCAGGGCATCGGGCAGAGATCGCTCCGCATCAAGACGATGCCCGGCCGCGGCATTATCGACTCCCGCGAGCCAGGCTTCCTTTACGAGCGTCCATAACTGGTCTCGATTCGAGCGTGCATCCGTCAATGCCGCCATGGTCGGAAGGGTCTCTCCTGCGGCCACCGATTCGAGTTGCGACTCGACGGCAGCTCGCCTCAATCCCAGATTGCGAACTTCAGCCCGCGCTTCGCGCGACTCGGTCTCGAGAGACTGAAAGCGTTGGCGGAAATCTTTGAGAACCTCATCACCCGGCAGCGTCCGCTTCACCAAAGCCTCCGCCGATTCCGAGAACCCCGGCAATCGAGCGAGGTCACGTTCGATAGCCCGCGCGAGTTGCTCCTCCCGCTCTCGCAATCCCGCCAGCTCGGCTTCGGGATCTCCCAACTTGGGAGTGGCTCGCCGAGCCGCCAGAAGACCGCTTGCGTCCACAGCCTCGCCCGCATTCAGGATTGCCTGCTCCGCCGCGGCCAGATCCGCCTGTCCGTTGAATATTCGTTCGGCACCTTCGGCGAAGGTGGCCTGAAGACCCGCATGCTCGGCGAGAAGTTGACGACAGAAATCTGCGGGCGCGCCCATGAGCAACTTCAACTCTCCGACTTTTCGCTTCGTCAGCGGTATCTTAAACCCCAGAGCGCTCGCTACCTTGTCGGCCGCAGCCTCACAGAGTTCCGCACGAGCACCGAGGCGTTCACCGTCCTGCACGCCGGCCCGCACCTTGCTGGCTTCTTCGCGTAATTCATCCAACCGCGTCGCTTGCTCGCAAAGGGGGAACATCTCGGGAAGCGCTGCAAGGCGAACGACCAAGTCCTTTGCGTCATCCGCAAATTGATCGCGACGGCGAAGAGCTTCTCGGCGCGCTTCGTCGGCCAACCCGTATCTCTTTGCGAAATCCGAACCGAGCGATGCAACATCCTCCAGCGCATGAAGCTCGGTTTCAAGATGACGCCAATCCTTGACTCGAGACCTGTTGCGCCGAACAAATTCGAATTCCGCCAAACGCTCCTTCAGCTCGCGTTCCAATAGCAGGATCTCATCCCGCGCAATGAGCGCATGATCGACCTTACGGCGCGCCTGCTTCCAGGCCTCCGTTGAAAGCGAGGCCTTCCCCAATTCCTTTTTTTTCTCGCGCCAGTCATGGAAGGCCTTGTTGATTCGGGGCTTTCGAGCCTGCGCCGAAAACAACTCGGAAGCTTCCTTGTCCAGTTGCACCCGCACGTCGCTTAGATCTCGTACGCCCAGCGCAGCCCCGACAACCGCAGCCTCAGTACCCTCGGCCGCATCGAGCAGGCGTTCCGTACCCTCCCGCAAACGAATATGATCCAACCCGAAGACCCGCGTAAACTCCGCGCGGTCCAGACCGCCCAAAAATCCGGCCAGACTGTCATTATCGAGGGGATGACTGTCATCTCCGGCCCACAACTTCTGCTTCTTCCCCTTGCGTCGGACGAACTCCAGAAGCTTCTCGCCCGGACTTTCCAGAGACATCCCCAGCCGCAGATCCGGGTAGGCGTGAACGAAATCATCGGAGGTCTGACTTTCGATTCCAAATAAGCC
>DLYX01000297.1 GCA_003447545.1 Deltaproteobacteria bacterium
ATTGGCCGAAGCCTCCCGAAGGGCGCGCGGGTGTGCATCGTTGCATCATCAAGGGAAACCCCGATGTGCAACTCGAATGCTTCGTCCACGGCGAGGATGGCGACCATAACTCGGGCGGCGTGCAGGCAACCGCCATGCGCGTGATCAATGCCATTCCCGAGATCTGCGAGCATTCTGGCGGGATGATCAGCACGCTGGATTTGCCAACCACCCCTTCGCTCGACGTGGCGGGCCTATAGCCCGACCGAAGCGATCCAACTGGCGCCATGGTTGGTCAGGTACCACGCGAAAGATCCGATCAGAAAAAGCGTGGTGCCGGCCATGGCGACCAGCCAGACGGTGGCCAGAGTCCCTGTCGGCCGGTCCTCGCCGAGGTAAGCCCGGCTGCGCTGGAGTTTGAGAAAACCCAACCAGACAAAAGGCAGCAATAGGCCACAGGCAATATTGGTCGGGATAGCCACCCACACCGCGATATCGCTCCAATAGAGGCAGCCGAGGATTCCCGGCGTCGGGATGAGTGTCGCGAGTTTGTAGCGGGTGCCTCCGAATTCCCAGCCGAAAACCTCGGCACAAACGAAACCGGCCACCAGCATATGCAGGGTCATGCTGCTCAGGGCCATGCCGAGAATGCCGAGGCCGAATACCAAACGCCCGCTTTGCGGTCCGATTACCGAGCCGAGGGTTTGGGCTGCCTGTACGGGGGAAAGTCGGGTGCCGTCGTAGGCGGCGTCGAGATGGATCGTATTGGCGGCCGCGATGGTGATCAGGCTTGCCGCCAGCACATAAGGCAGAAAAGTGCCGGCAAACAGGTCCATACGGGCAAGGCCCCGGTACTCGCGCGTCCAGCCCCGGGCGAGAAGGCTGTATGGATAGAGAAAGACCATATTGATGCCGACAGCCGCCGCAAAAGTACTGGCGATCAGGGTCACGGCCGCGACCCCGTTTCGATCGGCCGGAATCTCGAAGCTCAGGAATCCTCGCAGAAGGGCTCCGGGGTCTTCGATCCCGGTACGCACAACCACCAGCGCAAACGAAAGGATCACCCCCCAGACGATATATTTGAGGATGCGCTCATAGATGCGGACCAGTCGGTAGGAGCTCCCGTAAAGAAAGCTCAGGGCGATCGCCCAGACCAGGATGATCGTTCCCGCGGCGATGGGCGGGAGACCGGGGAAACCCACAGCTTCGGTCATGTCGACGACCACCGCGGAGGCGAGCGCGTAGTGCGAGAAATGCCAGATGACCGAGGAGAGCAGGGCACCGAGTGCCCAGAAAATAGCAAAGGGTTTGCCCGCATAGACGCGCATGGCCTCGAGCGGTCGCATCCCGGTGGAGAGCGTCTGGTGGGCGACGGCTGCAAGCATGATCACGCCCAGAAGCATGCCGACGGGGGCGGCCCAGAGAAGCGAGTATCCGAAAACAGCGCCCGAGAAGAGGGCTGCGGTCGCTGTGCCCCCGCCTAGCGTCATCGCGCTTTGCAGATAGCCGGGGCCGATCAGTGACGCATAGGTGCGCAGTCGGGTGGGCAGGCCTTGCGTCGCGACCGCGGCCAACTGCGCGCGTTCCCGAGATAGTTGCTCGGGGTCGGGCGGGTGTGCGATTCGTAAACCGGTGCGAAACGAGTCGAGTTCGTGGCCCCCGGATGCTTCGGGAGGCTTGCTCTCAGGCATCAGTGATCTCGAAGACATCCAGAAGCTGCTGCAGCGTATCGGCAGCTGGATTCTCGATCCAGATATTATGGTCGGCAGGCATATCGCCCCGTTCGACAAGCCGGTTCATTACACGGACCACGATAGCGGCGTAGCGCGCGCCTGCGAAGATTTCGAACCATTGGGTGTCGGGGGTAGCGATTCCTGCGGCTCGGGCGTAGATCTCGCGCTGCTCCTCGCGTGAAGGTTCGCCCTCGAGTCGCTCGATGCCGACCGCTTCGTGTTGGCTTCGATCAAACATCAGCCACCAACCTAGATCGATACCGACTGGCGCAACGGCAATATTCTCGAAGTCCGTGATGCACAGGGGTCGGTCGTCACCAAAGATGATATTCCCCGGACGCGAATCGCCCCAGCTGAGTCCGGCCGTGAGGTCCGCCGGTGCATGATGTGCGAGCCAGCGGAAGGCGAGTGCGAGAGTCGGGTGCACTCGGCCTTGCAGTTCGCGGTTGGCGTAATCTTCCCAGATTTGAAGTTGGCGCAGCAAAGAGCCTTCCTCGCCGGGGCCGAGCAACCATTCGAAGCCGGCCTTTTGCCAGTCGATAGTATGGAATTGCGCAACCAGCGAGAGTCCTTCGGTAATGATCTCGCGGCGGCGGGCAGGCGAGGCCTCGGCGAAAAATCCAGCCTCGGTATAGGGCGGGTTTTCGATCATTACATGCCCGCCGATGAACTCCATCGCGAAGAAAGGCGTACCCAGAATTTGCGGATCAGCTTCGTAGCCGATCAATGGCGCCAGGGGGACCGCGCCGGTGCGGTGCAGCGCTTCCATGGCGCGGTATTGGACATCGATCTCGACATCGAGGTCGGGGGCCTGCTTTGGATAAATCGCGGGCTCGGGACTCTCCATGCGCAGGACCACTTTGGTCTCGCGCGACTGTCCGTGTTCGAGGTAGTGCGCTGGAACAAAAACGGTCTTGGCCGAAAACCCGGACTGGGGCATCTCGAACGCCCCGAGCTTCAATTCGCCAAATTCCGGTTTGCGGCGAGCCAGCCAGCCTTCGAATGCTTCTCGTAATTCGTCTTCGTGCACGCCGATCCTTAGCGCATCCCCTTGGGCGCGGACAAGCAGGTGGTAGGGGGCAATTCAGGCTTCCGGCATGATGACAAATGCGGGAATGGCCTCGAAGAGGTTGGCTCCCGAGAGGCTGGTGCATTTCCCGGTTTCCGGATCCGGGTGGCCGTCGGCCATCCGGTCGAGTGCATAGTCCATGCCCGCGCACATATAGCCTCGGGTGGAGGCAGCAATGCGGCCGCTATGAAAGTTCTCCCCGATCATGTGGTTGTTCATCACATCATGCAGGTTGTCGGTGTCCCAATAGAAGCCGATGACGCCGCGCAGGCTGCCGTCGTCGAGGAGTTCGGCTCGAATCCGGGCGTCCTTGTAGTAAAATTCATTGTCGATGACCTGCTGTTTGAATCGCAGGTAGAGGTCGGTCGGCTCACTGGTGATGATGCCGTCCACGATACGGGCCCGTGTGGGCGTGTTGCGATATCGGGCTTCTTCATGCGCCCGCATGCTTAGCTGCGGGATCACCTGGTTGTTGGCATCGAGCGAGACGGTATCTGCGCTGGAGAGGATGCGAATCTCGATCTCATCATCGTTGCGACGATCATCGACGCCGGTGATTTCCACCAGCATCGGGATGCCCTCGCGGATGAAGTTTCCGCTGGCATACATGCGGTCGGCCAGCCCGCCGGGTTGGTGGGCTGCGGCGCAGCCGTAGGCCCGCCAGTATTGGTTGTCGATGCCGGTAGCCCCGTCGGGGCCA
>DLYX01000612.1 GCA_003447545.1 Deltaproteobacteria bacterium
GCTCTTCGACTCCAGGTGATGCGCGATCGAGCCCTTCGCCACGAGGATGCGACCGCAGATGATATCATCGAAATGAGTCGCCTGGCCGAGCAAGCCGCCCGCGATGGTGCGCTCGGGTTCTCGACTTCGCGCACGATCTTTCATCGTAATATCGATGGTGAGGCGATTCCGGGAACCTATGCCTCCGAACATGAATTGGTCGCTCTGGCGGAAGCCGTCGCTCGCGGAGGTGGGGCTGTGATCGAGGCAATCACCTCGTCTTCGATTGGAGATATGGACTTTCTCGGAGGTGAGCGGTTCGATACCGAACACGAATTACAATTGCTGGCAGCCATGTCGCGCGCTGCGAATCTGCCCGTCACCTTCACGACCGTACAGACACCGGATCACCCTGAGGAGTGGCGGGAGATTCTGGACTTCGCTTCCCGGGAAAATGCGCAGGGAGCCACCCTGCGCCCGCAGGTCGCATCTCGTCCGATCGCTCTTTTGAGCGGTCTGTGCGGCTATCATGCCTTCATGCACCGACGGACCTATCGGGACGAATTGGCTCAGTTGCCGCTCGAGGCGCGGGCGCGGCGGATGCGTGATCCAGAAATGAAGAAGCGAATTCTCACCGATGCCGATGTGATGCCAGAGCAGGCCGGTGCGATGGAGATGCTCTCGGCCGGTTTTCTGATTGGAGCCGGCGCTTTTTACGTGATGCCGGATGGCTATGACTACGAGCCGACACCCGATATGGCTCTCGCCGCAATAGCGGAGAGCGAGAATCGCGACGTTCTCGAGGTGATGTACGATTACCTTACCGCCAATGACGGGAAGTGGTTCCTGTCTCTGATGGGCACCAATTACGCGGAAGGGAATCTCGATGCTGTCGGGGAAATGCTGGCGCATCCCGAGACGATCACCGGTCTCGCCGACGGTGGCGCTCACGTCAATCTGATCTGCGATGGCACGATGCCGACCACGCAGCTGAAGCATTGGGGCTATCGCCGCAACCGAGGAGACCGACTGCCGGTGGAAATGCTGGTCGAGAAACAGACACGTCGGAACGCTCGGCTCTACGGACTCCATGATAGAGGTACTTTGGAGGTCGGGATGCGTGCCGATGTGAACGTGATCGATCCCGAGAACCTTGATGTGACCCGTCCTGAGGTACACCAGGACTTGCCCGCCGGGGGTGCCCGACTTTTGCAGCCAGTTTCCGGCTATCTGGCGACGGTTCTCGGGGGCGCGATTACCCGTCGTCACGACGAAGACACGGGGGCCCGTCCGGGACGCCTTCTGCGTGGCTCTCAAGCCTGATATGCCGAGGCGCCAGAAGGTGCTGGTTCTCTACCTTCAGACATCGGCTCTGGATTCAGGGGTGGTGGGATGGGCTCGTTACGACGGTACGGGAGAGACGACGCCGATGGCGGGAGATGGAGATGAACCGCCTTATGCTGATGGCGTGGCGGCCCTGCGCGATGGCTGGCGACTGATTCAGGCAAGCCCGCTCTCCCCCGAGCTCCCGGGAGCCGAGTTCCGGACTTCGTATCTGAAGTACGAATTTTTCTTCGAGAAGATAGTGGATGTCGATGAGTGAAGATGGGCGCCTGCTGACATCCCGAGAGATGGCTTCTTTCGTGGCTCTCGGCTTCCTGCGGCTGGATCGAGCAGTGCCTGCCTCGGTCAACCGGGCCTTTGTGCAGAGCCTTCCGCCCTTTGAGGCCGGCGGTCCCCACGCCGGGATGACCCATTATGGCCAGGTACTGCAATCCGGGAGTATTCCGACCGTTTCTCCTGGTTGCCCGCTGGCAGAAGCCTACTCTCCGGGATCTCCTCTGGCGGAGGTGCTGTCGGTTCCGGAAGTGCGCGGCGCGATTGGCAGCTTGGTGGGGAGGGACCCGGTAGTCGATCACCAATTTCTCCATATGACGTTTCCCGAGGAAACCTCCTTGGATGGTCGCCGCCGGTCGGTGTCACAGGCGACGCATCAGGATTCGACGATCGATGTCCGACGAGCGTTTGATATCCAGATTCTCTACTTTCCCGAGGCGGTCACCCCGGAAATGGGCGGCACTCGCTATGTCCCGGGGTCGCATCTCCGCACCGTCAGCGAAAGCAGCATTGGTCGTTACCAGAATCTGCGGGGGCAGAGGCATGTCGTCTGTGAGCCCGGAACGGTCTTCCTCTTTCATCATGGCCTCTGGCATGGCGCCGGACTCAATCAGTCAGACGCGAGGCGGCTGATGTTCAAGCTTCGTCTCGCGCCGACAGCGCGCCAGAGGAGACTTTGGGATACCTCGGATCTTGAGCCCGATCATCATCGCCAACGCCCGATTTTCTGGACGGGGGACGGTACGGATCGCGACCCGATTCATGAGATTCTCACCCGGCTCGAGCCTTGGTTCGAATTGGACACCGGCCGGCTGGAGATCCTGAATCGTATTCGGCTCTGGCGCTATCTTCTCGAAGACGAACGTCTCGATGTCGACTACTGGTTGAGCCGACTCGAGAACGAATACCGCTGAGGAGATTCCGTCTCGCTGCGTTCCAGCTGGCTGGTTGTCTCGGGGTGTCAGGCGATCGGGGCTTCGATCAGAATCGGCCTGCAGACGTTTTGATGGAGAATTGCCCTCGGCTTTCCGTTCACGTCTTGTCTGAACGGAGAGCTTCTCAGCCGCGCGGGGGCAGACCGTGAACCAGGGTCAGCGATTCCATTGTGGTGCCCGCCCGACGGTGCTCGGATAGTGCTTGGTACTCCGGATCGGCCCACCAGTTCTTGGCGGCTTCCTCCGAAGGGAATTGGAAAATGACCATCCGTCCGGTGCGTGGCGCCTGACCTTCCAGATGCTCCGGGTTGTCGTCGTAGGTGTGGAAGCTCCCGCCATGTTTTTTTAAAATCGGGAAAAACCCTTTTTCGTATTCGCGATATTTCACAGCGTCGTGGATTTGGAAATTGGCCACAAGCAGGGCGGGTGCGTCAGACATGCTCAGATATCCTTATCGTGATGGAGTGATGGGTTCGATGGGAAACCGCACGACCTCGGACGAGCGGCCCATCTGCCTGCGGTGTTCTGCACCAAATGGCGCAACTGAGTCAAATGGTTTCGGCGGACCGCGGCTGAGAAATCCCTTCTCCGTTTTGGCGAGCTCGATTGGTGCCTGTCCGATTGTGCCCGGCGATCCTGATTTCCGGTTGTGCTGCCGTTGCGTAAACAGCGGCGATCCGCAAAGTTAAGGCGGTGCGCTATCTCTCTGCGATCCTGATTGCCTGTGGGGCGATGCTCGGTACAGCTTGTACTCAGGACAGTTCGCCGCGGCCCAATATCCTTCTGATCTCGATTGACAGCTTGAGAGCAGATCATCTGGGCAGCTACGGCTATGCGAGGAATACAAGCCCGAATATCGATGCGTTGGCGAGTGAGGGTGCTCGATTTGTCACCGCGATCGCGCCTG
>DLYX01000290.1 GCA_003447545.1 Deltaproteobacteria bacterium
GAGCCCGGCTCGTCGATCATGCCGGGCAAGGTGAACCCCGTTCTGGTCGAAACCGTAATGCAGGTCTGTGCGCAGGTCGAAGGCAACGACGTCACCATCGGCATTGGCGCCATGGGTGGCGTAGGTTCCATGATGGAGCTCAATGTCTCGATGCCATGTATGGCCGAGCGGATGCTCGAAAGCATCCTCCTGCTGTCGAATGCGAGTGACACCTTCGCGGACAACTGCGTCGCGGGCCTGAAAGCCGACAAACGTCGGATTGCCGCTTCCGTCGAGCAAAGCCTGATGCTGGGGACCGCTCTGGTTCCCGTGATCGGGTACAACAAAGCAGCAGAGATCGCACATCACGCTCACGAGAGTGGCCAGACGATCCGAGAATATTGCCTGGCGCACGATATTCTCGACGCGAAGACTCTCGATAAGGTTCTCGACATCAGCGGAATGACGAAACCGCAGTAAGTCTGCCTTGCCCCACCGGGGCAAGGCGTTGTATCGTCTTTGCCGTGGCGAAGATGGCATCGCAACTGACTGCCGGGCGAGATGGCCCTGTGGACCTCGAGATCATTCTCCCCGTTTTCAACGAGGAGACAGTCCTCGACGCTCTCTTTGGGCGACTGGATCTGGTGTTTGACTCACAAGCCCGGCTGGACCACCAGCTCTCATCCGTTCGCTTTCTGATCATCGACGATGGCAGCTCGGATAATACGGCCGCTCGCATCGCACAACTCATCCGCGAGGGACTTCCGGCGCGTCTGATTCGATTGTCTCGGAATTTTGGTCATCAGGCAGCACTCTCGGCCGGACTCGACCACGCGAAGGCGGACCTCGTTGCCATCATGGATGCCGACCTGCAAGATCCACCCGAGATCATCCTGGAAATGGTTCAGGCTTGGCGCGGCGGCGCCGATGTCGCTTTTGGAGTGCGCGAGAATCGCAAGGAAGGGATCATTAAAAAGTTCGCTTACGCAGCTTTTTACCGCGTCTATGCTTTCCTCGCAGAAGTCGACGTCCCACTCGATAGCGGTGATTTCTCCCTGCTGGATCGAAAAGTAGTCGAGGCGATGAAGCAGCTCCCTGAGCGACTACGGTTCCCTCGTGGGCTGCGCACATGGGTTGGATTCAATCACGTTGCCATTCCTTACGAGAGGCTTGCTCGGCAAGAAGGCGAGAGTAAATACGACTGGCGCTCGCTCTATCACCTTGCGACCGACGGGATCGCCGCCATGAGTATTCGGCCGCTTCGAATCGTCCAATTTTCCACCTTCTTCTCGTCGCTCTTCACGCTGATTCTCGGCACCGGCCTCGCGGTGCGAGTGTCCATGGGAAGTAATCTGGACCCTGAAGTGTATTGGTCGCTCATTGTCTGCCTTGCCGTTCTCGCGACGAGCTCGGTAAACCTCGCATGCCTCTATATCTTCAGCGCCTATATCGGACGCACCTATCTGGAAATCAAAGGTCGACCGACCTTTGTGGTCATGGAAACAGTCCCGGCCGAGAAAGATCCCTCTGAATGAAGGCCTCGGTCCAGGAGAACGTGCCCGCGAGCGCCGCCGCAAACATTGAATGGATCAGCGATGTACCGGGCGACCCCTTTGTCGACGGATGGTTTGAAGTCGGCTCTGCCGAGCATTTCTGGTTTCGCTGGCGTTTCCGCGCCCTCCAGGGCCTGATCCGAAGTCTCGGCTTACCCATGGAACGCCCCCTTCGCGTTCTGGATATCGGCGGCGGCCATGGAGTCCTTCGTGCCCAGATCGAAAGCGCTACATCCTGGAAGGTCGACGTCGTCGATCTAGACCGAGCCGCACTCGCACGATGCGGTCCCGGGCGAGGTCGAATCCTCTTCTACGATATTCTCGAACAACGAGAGGATTTCCTTGGCTCCTACGACATCATCCTGATGATGGACGTACTCGAGCATATCGAGGTCACGTCACCTTTTCTGGAAGCAGCATCCGCCCACCTTCGCCCCGGGGGCACCTTGCTCCTGAATGTCCCGGCCCTCCGGATCTGCATGAGCATCTACGATCGAGCCGCGGGACATTATCGGCGCTACCAAAAAGATACTTTGGCGGCAGAGTTTGACTCGCCGGCTTTCGAAATCCTCGAGCAACGCTACTGGGGCGTCTCGCTGATTCCCGCAGTTCTGGCGCGAAAAGCGATTCTCGACTTCCGGGATCGGGAAGCGGATGCGATCAAGGAGGGCTTTCCCGAACCACATTGGATCGCCGACGGGCTGCTCCGGACACTTCTGGCAGGAGAGACCTCCCTCTGGAAACGCCCGCCCGCCGGAGCCTCTCTTTTGGCAGGTATTCGCTACAATAAAAATGGCGCGTGAATCATCGAAGCTGCTCGGCTTCTGCCGCCGCCTTCGCAAACGGCCCTGAATCAGCCTGCCTCGCTGCTTCAAGATCATACAGCAGCATTCCCTTCGCGTTTCCGTGCTCGGCTCCTTTGATACGGAGACCGAAGACCATCTTTTTCCCATCGGGACTGACCACCGGATTGTTCGCCCCGAAGCCTGCGTAGTCTGTGAAATTGGTCAGACGAGTGGCGCGGGCGCTGCCGTCCAAAGCCAACTCCCAGATGTCAATATCGCCCACAGGCACCGCCGTATAAGTATCTGCTTCCCGCTCGATCGCGATCGTCTTGCCCTCGGGGAAAACACCCTCCGCCTCGTCATAGCCCCAATCCCTGGAATAGTTGGTCAGAGAACCGGTTTCGAGGTCGACCCCCATCACTTCGCCCCCTTTGTAAGCATAAGCCGTAAAGAGCAGTTCCTGATCGTTGGGCGGGCGGAAATCCTGCGTCTCGAGAAAGGCCAGATAGTAGAAATCCTCTCTACCTGCGCGTCTCCGTCGGTCCACCAATTGCGCGCGGCCGTCGTCGACCACGATTCGACCTGTCCAGATTTCCGAGCGAGCAAAAACAAGTTCCTCGGGATAGTCCGACCGGGTCCAGGCGATTTTCATGTCAATTCGCGAGGTAGCGGGACCTTCAAAGCATGGCTCATTCAAGGACTGGGCCGCGTCCTCGCCCTCGCTCCCGAGAAAGAACAACTCCGTATGCCAACGGTCCCCGGCACCCACGGCACCCTCCTCAGTCGGGGCACTGGGCCCACAAAGTAGGAAGTCACCGTTGGCCAGATAACGTATGCGGGTAAATCCGTGATGAGGGAAATGGCTTGTCAGGCTTCGACGGACACCTGTTGCCAGTTCCAATTCGTAAGCGTTTCCCACGAGCGCATCGAGGTAAACCAGACGCCTTCCATCCGCGGACCAATCCGGTCGAACGCCGGAGTCCAGAACCGGACGAATCCAGTGCGGCAAATCTTCCAGTGGCGAGCCGTCCCGAAAACCAATCGGACCGGCCCGATCGCAACCGGCGAGCAACGCGCCCAGCAGAAGAAGCGAAACCCGCCAATGCTCCCGGAGCCAGCCCAGACTCCGGAGACCCTCGACCCCGCGAGGGTGCATCAGTCCGTTTTTGCC